>JBJDZF010000143.1:0-4600 GCA_051867855.1 Eubacteriales bacterium | reverse complement strand
CCACGTCCGCGGCGAGCGGAGGACGGGTACCCTCGCGCAGGCAGGCGGCGCTTCCGTAAGCAACGGCGGTGCGCAGCATTCCGGCAGGACTCTTTCCTTCCGTTGCCGCCGCAATAAAACCGGCAATCGAGCTGTCCCCTGCCCCCACAGTTGAGAGCGCGTCAATTTTCGGCGGGATCGCAACGAATGTCCCCTCACGGCAGGCAAGCAACGCTCCCTGCGCGCCGAGACTCACCATAACATTTTCGATTCCCTTTTCATGCAGTCCTTCAGCCGCTTCCGCGACATCCTCAAATCCGTTTACCGGATACCCGAGATAGCACGATATCTCCTCCTGATTGGGTTTGATAAGCCACGGACGTGTCTCGATGAGATCATCTATACCGAAAGAACGTGAATCGATAACGATACGCGCTCCCCGTAAGGTCAAACGGGCAAGTAAATTTTTGACCGCTCCCATCTCAATTCCCGACGGCAGACTGCCGGTAAGAGTTACAATGCTCCTCTCCTCCACAATCCCGGAAACAACGTCATAAATTTTGTCGGCAAGCGGGTTTTCGGCTCTGAATCCGCGAAAGCTTATACGTGTCTCGTCCGCGTTTTCGGTATGCAGTGTGATATTCTCCCTGATACGTCCCGGAAGTGTGATCTCAAGGTATTTAAGACCGTCGGCTTCAATACCCGAGCGGAATGAGGCGGCATTTTCCTCCCCCAGCACCAGCACGGCGAGATTTTCCACACCGTTTACCGTAAGAGCCCTCGATATGTTTACTCCCTTTCCTCCCGCCTCACGCGCGGTTATTTCCGCAAGATTTTCGTGATACGGCTCGAAGTGTTCGGTATAACAGTGAATGTCAAACGCGGGATTCAGAGTCAGTGTAATGATCTTCATATTCGTCTGTTTTCCTTTCGGGATATACGATTGATTCGGGCGACAGCCATGTACCGTCGCGCAGTATTTAAAGCCCGATTTTCGGAGCGTGCTGAAGCAGATAGCTTTCAGCTTCCGCACACCACAGTCCGCCGTTTCGTTTTACAATGGCGTCCAGTTCCCTGTACATGGGATCCTTCTCTCCGAGTTTTCCGAGCTCGTCTATGGCAACGAGCGGAATGTCAAGTGAATTGTAGCATACCTTTTTCGCGCCTCCCGGCTTTTCCATTGCCAGGAGCGTTTCACTCAGCGCGTTAAGTCCGAGAATGTGTGATACCACCGCCCCCGGATTTATCCTGTTCTCCTCTATCAGACGGATCACATCGGTCGTGTCCTCGGGTATACTCCCCGCAGTGCCCACCACATGGATCCCATCGTAATGCACACGGTACAGGTTAAGTGAACCGGGAAGCTCATGAACGGCAGGACCGGCAAAAAAGTTGATGCAACCGTCCTCGCGGCATATCTGCTCCGCCATGGAAAAGAGCGCGGGGACCGGAACCATCACAAACACATCGTCAAAGCCTCCGTCGGAAATCTCTTTGAGAGTCTTGACGGGGTCGTCAAGGCCGGAGGTATTAAGATATGTCAGCTCACAGCCGTGAAGCTCCGCATTCTCCGGAGTGCATTTTGACGCGGCATATGCAAGGCGCTCCTCATTGAGATCGGTGACTACGACCTGCGAGACACCCGCATAACCTGTTGCCAGATCAACTGCTCCGATCCCCATAGGTCCCGCGCCGCCGAGAATGGCAAGCCTGCCGCCCTTCTTTGCCCCGTCGGTCCTGACATAATTGCTGTAATCGGTGTGATAAAAGCCCTTATAACCGCGGAGAACACACCCGAGCGACTCGACGAGCGAGCCCTTGAAATAGCTGTCTCCGTCAAATGGGATCAGGCATCCGCGGTCGGTCACGATCTTCGGAACGATGGCATAGATCGAGTTTCCGCCTATGTACCGATAAGAATATCCGGGGTCGTACCCGCTTTCAAGCTTCAGAGCGGGCTGGATCACAACGCGTTGTCCCTCATGCCAGCTTCCGGCAAGATTTTTGCCGACCCGAATTATATCGCCGCACATTTCATGACCTATTATCACAGGGTTTTCCGCGATATCCGGGGGAACGCGTTTATGTGCCGTCCCCTGTTTTACTGCTTTGTAGGTGGACGCGCAGAGCGAATCGGTTACAACACGCATCAGTATCTCGTCATCGGTAATCTCCGGAAGCTCAAATTCCTCCGTTCTGATATCGAAAGCTCCGTACATACGAACCGCCTTGGTTTTCATTTCACTTACCCCCAAAAAATCGATTTTCGGAATTGACAAATTCCAATTTCAGTATTATAATTGAAACATAAATTTATCAAAAAGTCAATCACAGCCGATATTATTTCCAAATAATCATTTTTATGACCGAAATAATCATTTATAATCATCGAGCAGATGCTTCGGGAGGTAATATGCTTATAGAAGAACGCCACCGCCGTATTCTTGAGGAATTGCGCATAAAGCCGGATATCACGGTTGCCGAGCTTGCGCGTCTGCTGTGTGTCAGCGAACCCACAGTGCGGCGTGATTTTACGGAGCTTCACCGTAAGGGAATAATCACCAAGGTATACGGTGGCGCCATTCTCAATCAGGGAGCGGCGGACGGTGAAATTCCGTTTTTGCTTCGTGAAAACGAGAAAAGCTCCGTCAAAGCCGAAATGGGCAATCTCGCCTCTCAACGGGTCAGGGACGGAATGGTGATAATGACGGACGGCTCGACAAGTGCCTATCATCTGGTTCCCTATCTTGCACGGTACAAGGATCTTATCGTCGTAACCAGCGGGGCGAAAACAGCCGTTGCACTGGCAGAGGCAAATATACGCACCTTCTGCACGGGCGGGCAGATGCTTATTCACTCATTTTCTTACGTAGGAGAGCAGGCGGAAAGTTTCGTGCGCAATATCAACGCCGACATTCTGTTCTTTTCCTGCCACGGAATAAGTGAGAGCGGTCAGATGACCGACCGTGCCGTTGAGGAAGCCAACTTGAGAAAAGTGATGTTCGGGAGCTGCAAAAAAAAGATACTGCTGTGTGACAGCAGTAAATTCGGAAAAACCTGTTTTTACAATATGGGCAATATCCGTGAAATCGACGAAATAATCTCCGAGGCTCCGTTGCCGCAGGAATACGTTGAAATAATGAAAAACAGATAAAGCCTCGGTATTACGTTATCACCGGCGCCGAGGGGCTGTTGCGGATCCGCAACAGCCCCTTTTCATATCGGAATTATTATTTCATAGCCTCTTCGACAGCGACCGCAACCGCAACGGTAGCGCCTACCATCGGGTTGTTGCCCATGCCGATGAGCCCCATCATTTCAACGTGCGCCGGAACGGAGGACGACCCTGCGAACTGCGCGTCCGAATGCATACGACCCATCGTATCGGTCATTCCGTAAGAGGAAGGACCTGCCGCCATGTTGTCGGGATGAAGCGTACGTCCCGTTCCTCCGCCCGATGCGACGGAGAAGTACTTGACGCCGTTCTCGTTGCACCACTTCTTGTATGTGCCGGCAACGGGATGCTGGAATCTGGTAGGATTGGTGGAGTTACCGGTGATGGAAACTCCGACGTGCTCGAGCTTCATGATCGCGACGCCCTCGGGAACATTGTCCGCACCGTAACATCTGACTGCCGCGCGGGGACCGTTGGAGTAAGCGGTCTCGCTGACAACGCGAACCTCCTCGGTGTAGGGATCAAATTCGGTCTTGCAGTAGGTAAATCCGTTGATCCTCGAAATGATGAAAGCCGCATCCTTACCCAGACCGTTCAGGATAACGCGCAGAGGTTTAACTCTGACCTTGTTTGCGTTCAGAGCGATCTTGATAGCGCCCTCTGCCGCCGCAAAAGACTCGTGCCCCGCGAGGAAGCAGAAGCACTCGGTCTCCTCGGAAAGCAGCATTGCGCCGAGATTGCCGTGACCGAGACCGACCTTTCTGTTCTCGGCAACAGAGCCGGGAATGCAGAAGGACTGGAGTCCGATACCGATCGCAGCCGCGGCATCCGCAGCCTTTTTGCAACCCTTCTTTATCGCGATTGCCGCGCCGACGGTATAAGCCCAAACGGCATTTTCAAAGCAAATGGGCTGTGTTTCTCTTACGATCTTGTCGCAGTCGATGCCCTTTGCGAGCGTGATTTCCTTACATTCATCGATGGAGGAAATACCGTATTCTTTAAGTACGCCGAGGATTTTAGCCTCGCGTCTTTCATAACCTTCAAACTGTGCCATTGCGATATACCTCCTCAATTATTCCTTACGGGGATCGATGTACTTTACAGCCTCTGCGAATCTGCCGTAAGTACCCTTGGACTTCTCGTAAGCCTCGTTGGGCTCCATGCCCTTTTTGATGAGATCAGTCATCTTTCCGAGGGAAACGAATTCATATCCGATAACCTGATCGTCTGCGTCAAGAGCCATTCTCGTGCAGTAGCCCTCGGTCATCTCGAGGTAACGAACGCCCTTAGCTCTTGTTCCGTACATGGTACCGACCATAGAGCGTGCACCCTTGCCGAGGTCTTCCATGCCCGCACCTATAACGAGACCGCCCTCCGAGAAAGCGGACTGCGAACGGCCGTAAACGATCTGGAGGAAAAGCTCTCTCATAGCTGTGTTGATAGCGT
>JBJDZF010000142.1:0-4620 GCA_051867855.1 Eubacteriales bacterium | reverse complement strand
GCAAGATAGATCTCCCACGGACAAATGGTTGCTGCGTCTCCCCATGCGGCGGATATGCGCTCTCCCCTGTTGTAGATTCCCGGAACAACGCTTCCGACAGCGCCGTCCTCCCGCTGTTCAAGCGCCATATCGCAAATCCATTTTTTCATGAATTTTTCAATATCGTAATTGATGGCAGCAGTTCTGACAAACACCTGCGCATCCCCGGTCCAGCCCACGCGCTCATCACGCTGAGGGCAATCCATCGGAATATCGACAAAATTACTTCTCTGCCCCCACAGGGTGTTTTCATACAGGCGGTTGATGTCTGCATTTCCGCAGATAAAACGTCCCGTCCTTCTCATGTCAGAATACACTGCCACGCTTGTGAACGCCGACAAATCAACTTGCTCAAATGGATACTCGTCCAGTCTTACATACCTGAATCCCTGGAAGGAAAATGACGGCTTGAGTATATCGTTTTCCCCGCTCATTATGTATGTGTTGCGGCATTTTGCCATCTCGAGATTCTTTGTGAAAAAGTTTCCGTCGGCGTCAAGGACCTCGGCGTGTGAGAGCACTATTCTGTCCCCGCGCTTGCCTCGGAGCTTTATCTCAACATAGCCCGCGAGATTCTGTCCGAAATCAATGACCCTTTCGCCACGCGGCGTAATGAAAAAACTCTTTGCGGATATTCTCTCGTGCTCGCAAATCTTCTCTCCCTCATCGGGGACCAGTACGCCGGCAGGATCTTTTTCCTCTACGGCGTTTCCGAGCCGTTTCTCCGGTGCACACAGATCCAAGGTTTCCCCATGGTAAAATTCCGAGCCGATTATCACGGAAGAATATATTTCCCAGGATCTGTCGCTGACGATCTCAACAGAGGTCAGATCTTCATATTCGATTTTCAGATTTGCAATGACACTTATATGATTTGCATAATGGTGATTGGTGTCTCCCCTGCCGAGATACCCTACAGCCCAACCCGGAGCGCAAGTCAGTTCGAGTACATTTTCACCGTCTTTTATGCTTTCCGTAAGGTCATATTCCTGGTACTGTATTCTTTTGCAATAACTGGTCCAACCGGGTGCAAAAAGCCTATCCGATATTTTTTTCCGGTTCAGGTAAACGTTATAAATACCGATTGCCGTTGCAAAAAGCGTTGCTTTTTTTATTTTTTTAGGAACGGTAAATGTTTTACTGAATGTCGGGCAGCTGTTAAGTTCCGTCTTTCCCGTACATATCCATTTTGCATTTCCAAACATATTTACATTCTCCGATTCAATTTTCCTAAGTAAATTATATCAAAACAATCCCCAAAATTCCATAGTCACATTTTCCGTTTTATGTTCTTTTTTTACAAACCAGGATATTGTTTCAGCATTTTACGTACGCACGGGCACAGCAGTCATAAATACTCGTTGGTTTGCAAAATCAAACATAAATTTCCTGTAATCGAAAAACAGCAAAAGAAATCTCCCATTCGCCATCAAATATCCGAGCCCGGCATCGTGTATAAGGTTCGGATCTCCATTGACGACACCCGATATTATTGTGCAATTAAGTAATATAGGCAACCAAAAACGGCTTCGGAAAGAGTTTTTTTCTCTCTCCGAAGCCTGTTCTCGTATTGGAGCTACTTATTGAATAATTTTCGTTTTTGTGGTATAATATGGATGTACAACTTACTCTGCCCATCAATAAAATACTATTGCAATATGCATTTTATTGAAAAGCGGCTTTCTTCTCCGTCTTTTCAGTGGGGCATACGGTATTTGCTGAAATTTTAATGTAGTATGCGAAGATTGTACAGAGGTTTATTATGAAAGAGAAAATTTCAGGACTGAAGAAATTCAACTGGCGATTATGGATCTCCCTGTGTTCCCTTGCATTAATTCCTGCTGTCTATCAGACTGTCAAAACCTTTTTAATTTCCTCAAGCGGAGGAAGCGATGTATTCGACATCATCGGACAGATGGAATGGTTTGATCTGATCAATGAAACGCTCCAAGCCTTCCTGATCGTCCCGCTTTATTCAATCTTAAATAAGATCTTGCAAAAACGAAAAGATGACTTTGCTGAAAGCACCTTTAAGACCGGACTCGTTTCCTTTGCATTGTACACGCTTTTCTCAATCGGTGTTTTGATCTACGGCACGATTCTGATTCAGGCAATGAATCCAAATGAGATAGACATGGCTGTCACGGGTACATACCTCCGTCTTGAAACCGTTGCCTTTATGATAGGCATTATCGTCAGCTTTGTCAATGTTGTTTTCGTTGTACTTGGAA
This sequence comes from Eubacteriales bacterium, assembly GCA_051867855.1. Classification (GTDB taxonomy): domain Bacteria; phylum Bacillota; class Clostridia; order Oscillospirales; family CAG-272; genus HGM12713. The sequence continues at coordinate 2,350 of JBJDZF010000142.1, read as the reverse complement.
AGGACAAAAATGTTTATATTTTTCTGGGCATCCGTACCGTTCTGTCGTTGATTGCAGACTTTTTGCTGATACCGAATTTCGGCGTTTACGGTGTGGCGATCTCCAATATCATTGTCAATTGCATCCTTGCTGCTGCCTGCACCTTACTTCTTTATTTTCAGAAGCACATCAGGTTTTGTTGGTTTAAGAAGTCCGACAGTGCCGTGTTCAAAGAATGGTGCAAGGTCGGTGTTTTTTCGGGGATTCAGCAGTTTATTGACAACTTCATATATGCCATTATGATCTGCAAGATGGTGAACATGGTTGCCGAACAAGGAAATTATTGGATAGCAAACAATTTTATTTGGGGTTGGCTTCTTATCCCGATCACTGCACTTGCTGAAGTCATTCGCTCGGATTGCAAGGACGGATACAAAAAACTCAGTCAGTTTAATTATTACTTTATCGCAGGTGCGGTTGTTGTATTTTGGGCAATTACCATTCCTCTATGGACACCGTTCTTCCGATATGCTCAAAACCTGCAGAATGCTGACGAGATATTCCTGATCGTCATTAAGCTCGTTCCCTTCTATGTCGCTTATGCAGGCTGTGCCATCATTGATAATATTTTTATCGGGGTCGGCAAAACAATATATAATGCAGTCAACTCGCTGATTATCAATCTTGGCTACTACGGTATTTTCTACGTGCTTTACATAACAAAGGCGATTGAGTTTAACATGAACACGATCATCGTCATGTTCGGTCTTGGTATGGTCGTTCACTATGTTGTTTCGATTATCGAAGAAAAGTGCTTCTTCAAGAAACGAGAATTTAAAATTTCGGATAGCGAATCGAGTAGGAGACTGACCATTAATTGAGTAGCCTTCCTCTCACGCCACCGTACATGCCGTTCGGTACACGGCGGTTCAATCATAAATAATACAAAGACTTGCACGCCTCGGATATATATAGTATCCACGGCGTGCAAGTCTTTCTTTTGTTATGTTATGGGTAAGTATTACGCTACCCGCAATGAAATACATAACAATTTTTTACCAATTTCGTATTGTTCAACTCTCTTCTATTCAGCCCTCATTCTATGTTTAAAAAGTCTGAAAATCCCGTAATATCAAAAACCTCCATTATGCTTTCGCCGACGTGGGTAAGTTTCATAGTGCCCTTCGTGTTCATCGCCTTTTGCGCCTTTAATATTACCCTCAATCCTGCGGAAGATATATATTCCAGATTTGCCATATCCAGCACGAGTGCATCAGAATCGGGCAGTATCTTTTCAAGCTCCGCCTCCAGCTGCGGTGAGGTGATGGTATCCAGTCGTCCGGACAGCACAAGAGTGTTTACATCAGATAATTTTTTCTCGATATTGAGGCTCATAATTATTTCTCCTTCATTGATCTATTATACTGATTAATTATCGCTTTGAGCATTAACAAACGGAATCAGTTTGTTTTTGAGCAGATCAAGTGCTCTGTCTCTCATCTCCTGAGGCCAGCGATCGCCCTTCAGCATACTCGTACAACACCGGAACCATGCCAGAGGATGAAGCCACTTGACTTCGGGATCTTTCTTTTGTGCCTCCTCGATAGTATCACAGCCGAAATAGCCGCGGAAAAACTTTTCATAGATCTCCTTGACCGTCGCTGTCGGCATTTTGTAAAAGGCATAGTATTCATCATGTTCAGGTGCGGCGTATATCATTGAAAACAGGATCCTCGAAATATCGAACATGGGAGTTCCCGTACTGAGCTCACCCATGTCTATAAGGCAACATTCTCCGTTCTGCACCATGATGTTGTTGATATTCAGATCTCCGTGTATGCAGGTATCTCCGTCGGGTACCAAGTCAAGAAAGCGGCTCAGATAGTATCTTTCTTCCTCGGTAATTCCCGTAATATTTTTTATGTCCTCACGGTTAATCTCCTTGAAAGAGGGGATTTCCCTGTCATCCGTATGTATGGAATGAACCTGCTTGCAGATGTCGGCGTACATACCGACATATTCGTCGATCTTCGTTCTGTCTGTACGGATAAGCTCGCCGAGCGTTTTTGACTTGATAAGCTCATATACGACACCTGTTCTGCCGTTCGCCTCGACGATATCATAGGAAATCGCCGTTGGAATACCCATAACAAACGCTTTCTTTGCAAGAGCCTTTTCGTGTTCTATGAAATACAGGTCGGCATTGTCATAATAGAGCTTGATGATCGTTTCATCGTCGATGCGGTAACACTCGCCGCACGCGCCTCTGCCGATAACCTCACAGCCATCAATGCTTATGCTGCGTGCCGCCGGCACTATATCCATGATCTCCGAAAAGCCTGTGACGTCAAATATATTCATTACTTCGGAA
>JBJDZF010000141.1:0-20346 GCA_051867855.1 Eubacteriales bacterium | reverse complement strand
AAAGTTTTCCCCGCACCCCTTTCAAAAGCTTTCAAACCTGTTATAATTTATCCAAATCCGAAGTTCTTGAAAGAGGGGGCGGGGAGGAAAGCTTCTTTTAAGAAGTTTCCTCCCCGCAAAAAATCAATAATCGGCAATACAGGATTCCGTGACGGTAATTGAGACGGACTGTTCGACTCCGTTTCTTTCGATGTTAAAGGTAACCGTATCACCCACGCGGACATCGAGCATGGGATCGATAACGTGATATCTACGGGTGACATTTATTGTTCTGTCGCCGATGTTCACGGATCTAATGACATCTCCGACCTCAAGGATCCCGTTAGCGAGCCCCTGTGATTCCACCGTTTTAACGAACACATTTTCCTCGATACGGACAAGCCCGGTCTCGCTGTCGTGAACCGAATGTGAATTGTTCGTTCCGAGGGTTACACCGAGGATACAGCGGCGCACGTTCTTGCAGTCCTTTTCGAAGCAATAATCGATAATATTATCGGCAATCGAGCGTGCGACATTTGACGGAATGGCATAGCTTATATTTTCCACGGAATTATCTTTGACCTTTGCGTTGACGATACCGATAAGTTCACCCGCCGAGTTAAAGAGTCCTCCGCCGCTGTTGCCCGAGTTCACGGCAGTATCTATGCGCATAACGCGGAACTGAACCTTTCCCGAATTGTCCGATGCGGTCATGCTTATATATTCGGAATCCACGCTTACGATGCCGCAGGTTGCCGAAATTCCAAGAGCTTCCGGATTTCCTATTGCAATCGCCTGTTGCCCGACGACAACATCATCGGAATTTCCGATCTCCGCCTGCTGTGCACACGAGGCCTTGAGCACGGCGCTGTCACGCACGTAGAGCACGGCGATATCGTAATTTGCCGAGCCTCCGACATATTCCGCACTTATTGCCTTGTCGGTAGTCTCCGAGCCGTACAGATAAATCTTGATATCGTCGCTTACATGATCCGATGTGTTGCTCTTGGAATCGTAAACAACGTGATAATTGGTCACGATAAAGGCATTGCCGGCATCGCGGTCAAGACGGTATATAACACCCGCGCCGGCGGACGAATACGATGTATTACCGTAGTAGGGGTAGTACGAAGCGAGCTCAAACGTACAGTAAACACTCACCACGCTCTGCAAGCCCTTCGAGGTTGCGGCGGTGAGATTTCCCGCTTCGGCGTTCACCACGGTAGTGCCGCCGTCCACAACCGTTGTGTTGCCCGAGACAATTCCGAGGTTTTCCTCCTTGCCGTTGGAATATTTCACTATCAGGTCTCCGTTATCGTCGATCCGCACACTGCTTACGCTGTTGATACTGCCTGACAAAAGCCCACATCCGGAAAACGAAAAAGTACAGATAAGCATGGCAACAGCAAGTATCGTCGCGGAAATTATTTTAAAACAACGCTTATTTTTCATAAGCTTACCTCCTCTGTTTTTTTACCGATTTAATGGTATCACCGTATTATTATGGTTTTATGAAGAATTTATGAAAGTTGAATGATTTAAATTCAAAAAGGTAGCTTCCGAAAGCAGAAGCTACCTCTGTCATTTATAAAAGTGCAACCGAGCCGTAACGGCACGGACATCGCGTCATTGTTCGTCGTCTCCGGCGTCCTTGGCGGTCGCCGCGTCGAATATGTCCGTTACATCCTTCGAGGGCGCTTTGTCGAGTAGCGTTACCACAACAGCGGCGATCATACCGACAACAAATCCCGGAATAAGCTCGTACACGCCCGTAAGATCATACAGGAAAGCAAGCCAGAGAACGTCTGTCAGCGCACCGGCGACAACTCCCGCGACGGCACCCTTGTATGTAAAGCGTCTCCAGAACAGCGAGAGGATTATGACCGGTCCGAATGCCGAGCCGAATCCCGCCCATGCGTTTTCCACCATGTTCATTATGCTCTGCGCTCCCTGCGCCTTGCTGCTCGCGATAAAGTACGCGATCACTGCAATAACCAGCACGACTCCGCGGCCGACCCAAAGCATTTCCTTGTCCGACGCATTCTTGCGTATCACGGGCTTGTAAATATCCGACGTGAAGGATGAGGACGCAACAAGGAGCTGACTGTCCGCCGTTGACATCGATGCGGCGATGATGGCGGAGAGCAGAATCCCGGCGATGAACGAAGGGAATAATTTTCTTGCAAGCGTAATGAACACCATCTTCTGCATACCCTCCGGCAGCAGTTCATCCGCGACAAGCATACGTCCGAGATAAGCGATGGCAATCACGGCTCCGAGTGAAAGAATCACCCAGACAATTGCGACGATCGCGGATTTCTTGATCATGGACGGCTTCTTTATCGACATGAAACGCACGAGAATGTGCGGCATTCCGAAATATCCGAGCCCCCATGCAAGACCGTTGATGATCTCCTTCGGAGAAGCGGCTAAAATATTCGAGGTGAAGCTGCAGGTAACGGTCTGCCCTCCGTCGGTGTAGGTATACACGTTGCCGAGAGCGGAGATGTCGAGCTCCTGTGTGGCAACCACCATGATCGGAATGGACAGCACGGCGATAAGCATCAGTATTCCCTGGAAAAAGTCTGTCAAGCAAACCGCGCGGAAGCCGCCGAGAAAAGTATATCCGATAATGATAACGGCAAAAATGATCATTGCCACATCATAATCGATGTCGAAGATCGCCGTAAACACACTTGTGCCCGCCACAAATCCCGACGCGACATACACGGTGAAGCAAACGAGGAACACGGCGGCACATATGACCCGCAGGGCTATGTGCTTTGTCGCAAATCGGTTGGACAGATACTGCGGGATCGTAATCGAATCACCCGCCGCCTGTGAAAAACGGCGGAGACGGCGCGCCACAAATATCCAGTTAAGCGCGGTGCCGAGCGCAAGTCCTATGCCGATCCACGCCTGACCGAGACCGAACGCAAGTATGCTTCCCGGCAGTCCCATAAGCAACCACGCGCTCATATCCGAGGCCTGCGCGCTCATCGCGGTCACCCACGGTCCCATGGAACGACCGCCGAGGAAGTATTCCTTCTCTCCTCCGCCCTTTTCACGGAAGAAGAAAAACACTCCTATCCCGATAACCGCCGCAAAATACACAATAAATGCTATCAGCTCAAAATTCATGGAAGTCTCTCTCTTTCAACTTGATAACCGCTCTCCCGACGCCGCAACCGGACGACATCGGAAATCACGGAATAATAAAGTAATTTTAACATATGTCGGAAAAATATTCAAGACCCAAAATCAAAATACGTACTCCCCATTGCAAAAATCGCCGTCATTTCCGAAAAAGTATCACCCTTTGCGTCTGCGCCGTGTGGCAACGACCGCTGCAATGACCGCAAAAGCGATCGCAATCAGAAGCAGAAACGCAACTGCTATCGGCAGTGCCATTTGCGAAAGAAATCTTTCGAACGCTCCTTCTCCGCCCATGTCCCCGGCATTTCCCACAAGACTTGAATTGTATATTGCCGTATACGTCACATCACCCGTCACGGGAGATATTGCGGGCGACCACCCTACAAACGTATAAATGTAGCCGTCCTCCTCAAATGACGCGGCAATCTCCGGGGGCTGTACGGTATCCCCGAGATTGTGACAAAACTCCGCAACCGTCTCCCCGCGGCTGACGAACACAACGCTGTATTCCCTCTTTTTGAATGTGACCGTAACCGTAACGTCGCCGTCGGGCATCACAAACTCACGCACCGCACCGAGCACTGTTGATCCCGTACCGTCTGTCGATGTCAGCGTCACGGTATCCGTAACATATCCGGATGCCGGATATATATTCAGCACGACCTTCTCACCGGCATAAAACACGGAGGAATCGGTGAAAACCGCTCCGTTTTCCGGGGCGACCAGCGTAACATGATACCTGGCGGTTATATCGTAATCGGTGTTTACATCGGCAACAAATGTCATATACCCCGAGGAATATGAAGTATCCATATGTTTTCTTGCAGTACCGAAGACAGCATCGACACAGAGATTTTCCGCCGCGGCGTGATCGACCGCAAACCTCACACGCATATCACCTGCAACGGCGATCGCTTGTCCTTGTGCGGTCGATCCGGCATAAAAACCGGAGAGACGTCCGTCACCGTCGGTCAGAAAAGAAAGCGACAGCGTGTCAACGCCCAATGAAGCGGCAGACCGTACCGCGTCGCGCGAGAGCGAAAACGTACCGAGCGCCGTCACAATATCTATCCTCTTCCCCTCGGTCTGCGCCGATCCGAGGAGATCTCCGAGTTTGATTTCAATGCTTCCGGAATCCGTACGCAATGTATACGCACCCGTTGATACCGACATGGAAAGCGAGGCATCGCCTACTGCGGCGGCAAGCACGTTTTCATCATACAGCGCCGTGTATACCGCGTCCCCGGTTACCTCCGACGGCACCGGACTCCACGCATCGAAATCGTACCTTGTACAGCCGTCGTAAAACGTACTCTCCGGCACCGAAAAATCGGGAATGCTTCCGTAAGTATATTTTCTGACAGCACTTCCTCCCTCAAATCGCCACTCCACACTGTAATATCTGTCGCTCTGCAAGTAATTTGCCGTATATTCGGCATCGCCCCTCACGGCGCTTACTGTCGGCGACCAACCCGAAAACGTATAGACTGTCGTGGCGTCGGGTGCCTTTTCGGTACTCACGGGGCATACGGGCACCTCACCGTATTTCACCGACACGGTATGTTCCGAACCGTCGACATTCCATGTAATATCATAATATCTCGGCGAGGAGCTGTAAAGCGCGTACAAGCATATATCCTCATCGGCGAATATCGGCGCGCTTGTGATCGGTTCCCCACACGGAGAGAGAGACCAACCCGAAAATTCGTACGTCCGTGCCCTGTCCGAAGCCCGGGTAGGAGTAATGTCGGGATAGGTTACATCCGCCCCGCTGACAAGCTCCGTCTCATATAACACCGTCCTGCAGTCGTAGTCGAGCAGGGTGAGTATTTTGTTGTTTTCGGGGGAAATCAGCTTTGTCCGTTCGCAAGTAAGCGTTATCTCCGCATCTGCGGAAAATTCCTGCCGTTCGCAAAGGATGCCGTTCTCAAGCAGCTCGCGGATATCCGCCGCGTTTACTATTATTTCAAATTGCTGCGGCGGATCTCCCGGATCTGCGACCTCTTCGGGCTCCGTCGGCTTTTCTGCCGGAGTAGGTGCAGTCGGCTCCTCTACCTGTTCGGGGGCAAGAGGCTTTGGCACATACTTCGGCTTTGTCGGCATTTTCGGCATAACCGCCTCCTCGACCGGCTCGGGCCAGGTCAGCGAGCGCGGGTCTGCCGTGTTGGTATCGGTTATTATCTCGTTTGAAGCGAGAAGATCGGGGAAATAATATGTATGCGGATCTCCGCTGTTATCGTAAAAGCTCCACGCTCCCGCGGCATTTGCGGAATCGTCAAGGCAAAGGCAGACAAGGTATATGTGAGACAGCACATTCTTTATGCGCCACTTCTTGTATTCCGCCATTGTCGGGTCGCTTTTGTATTCTATATCCACCTTAGTGCATATATGATTGAAGATCGTCGGCGTCACGATCTCGTTCATTTTATCATAAAGATAATTGAACTTACCGCATATATCGGAGTAGTTTTGCTTATAAAACTCAAATGCGGCTTTTTCAGATTCTTCGCGCGCGTCACTGTACCCGCGCAAAAGCTCATTCAGCTCCTCCGATATCCTTGACATTTCGTCTATCAGCGCACCGTCAACACCGTATATTGAAACAAGCGTGCTCTTGTTTTTGTCGAATTGTTCCGTCAGTTCCTTATTCTGAAGAGCATGGTACAGCGACCCTGTTCCGTTGTCGGGCTTTACATACAACGATTCGATGGCATACATTGAATTCTTCGTCGCGGAAAGTGCCGCGAGATACGCCCTATATCTGTCAACGGCATCCTTGTTTTCGGCATATGCCTTTTCATACGCCGCTCTGTCAAGTTCGTACTGCGCAAGCTCCGCGCAGTATTTTTCATACTCCGCCATTGCCGCACGGTATACCGCAAGCTCGGCGAGATATTCCGTATACTCGGCATAATCCCTGTCGTATTCCGCCTTGGCGGCAAGGTATCTTTCATAGCGCTCGCTGTCGACGGCATATTGCTCCATGTCCTCGAGATACTGACGGTAACGCTCGAAGGAATCGAGATAATCCCCGAGCACTCCCCTGTACTCCGCCTCAAGCCGAAGTGCCTCGCACGCGTCTGCGTATGCGAAATTTATCAGCTCGTTTGCCGTATCGGCGGGAATGGAGAGACTGCACGTATATTCCACCGTTATGTGTTTACCGCCGGGGAGAGAGGGCTCGGGCGCGTCGAATTCGCAGGTGTATTTTCCGTCCGCCCCATAAGTAAGCCCGATATATTCTCCGTCGATACCCGCCCTTGTGGGTATATAATTCACCGTTACGGAATTTGCCGCCACATAAACATACGGCTCAACCTCCGCAAAAATCCTGCCGTCCGTGCATATAACGCTTATTGTATCGTTCGAAAACGATTCGTTTATCATCGGAACGTAGGAAAAATATGTATCGACGTACTCCTTTTCGTCTTCGTCGATCTCCGCCCCGGGTAACAGCATCTCCAAAAGCTCGGACGGGGCGATATCCCTGTTGTCATTCCTGTCGGGATGTGAAAAGTCGAGCGGAGACGCAGCCGCAGGTGAGCTGATAAGTAGACCCGAAAGGAGAAAAACAACAGCAGACAGGATACACAGGAATTTTACCGTTTTTTTCATCTTTTCCTCCTTTTAGGGTTTTGGGATTTGGCGGGGGGAGAACTTCTTAAAAGAAGTTCTCCCCCCGCACCCCTCTTTCAAGAACTTCAAACTTGGATAAATTATAACAGGTTTAAAAGCTTTTCAGGTGGGACGGGGTAAACTTTTCTCGAAAGGTTTACCCCGTATAACCCCCGCGCAGGAAAACCGTTACATTACAGATTACTTCTTCTTTTTCACGCTCATCCTGACGGTTTTTGTTCCTTCCTTGAACAAAATTTTCAGGCACTTCATGACCAGATTTTTGGACTCCGCGTCAAGTCCGTTCCAAGCCTTGACGATCTTGACCTTATCGGTATTGAGTTCCGTCAGGGTTTTCGCATTTGTTGAAACGAGTGTTTCATACAGAGTATCGACGAAAGCCTCTCGCTGTTCGTATGTCATGTCATTGAGCCACTGCTTCAGTGTATGGTCTATGATCCTGCTCTCGCGCGTTACCGTATCGAGGTGAATAAAGCTCCCTCCCATGACCTCCCACGAAAAGGCGTCGTGCTGCATAAGTCCGTTCTGCGTGCTTTTCACCACTTCGTAGGATTCCTCGTGCTCGAGCAGCATTCCGACGACGGACGACTGCGGCACGATTGTTTTGATCTTCCCTCTCATATTTTCGAACTCAAGGCTTTCGACGAAATCTCTGTCAAATCCCGGTCCGTCGTTATTGTACGCCAGTTTGATCCGTGCTTTTACGTCTGCGGAGCATTTCACGGCAGAATAGATCGAGAGATTGCCGCCTTTGCTGTGACCTCCGGTATACAGAACACCCGGTCTTGCCGCGGCAAGCGCCTCAAGATAGGCGAGTGCCTCCTGCTGTGCGGGAACAGGCGACATAAAGCTCATATTGAAATTTTCCTTCCACCCGACAAGCGTATCGTCCGTTCCTCTGTATGCCACAAAGGACTCGCCGCTGTCGAGAATAAATGTGACCGCGGAAAACTGCACCTGTTCCTCGTCGCTTATGTGATTGACATATCCGGTAAGCCGAATTTTGCCGAAGCGGCGCGATTTTGCCGCCTTTGCCAGCAACGTCACGATCGCCGCAGGGACGATGGCACCGATATACGCCTGCTCGCCGCGGTGCCGTCGGAGATATTGCTTTGCCGCGGCATTCAGCGTCACCGCCGGCTCTCCGAGGTCGGTGGGTACTATTCCGTCAAAGTCTATAAAGCATAACTGGCAGAGGATCTGATTATCCACTTCGTTAAGCGGGACCTGCTCAAAGGTCAGATCTCCTCTCCAGTCGATGTAATCGAGAATGTTTGCCATTTATTAATTCAAAACCTCGTCTGTACAATTTCCTACCCGAGTCGGGTCATATCTGACGGTGCACGCTCTTGTATTCGTCGTAGTAACGGTAATACGGACAGCGATTTGTCCTGCCGCTGACAAAATCCGCTCTCTCGTCCTGATCGAGATTTACGTTGCAGGTATATGCGTCATATTCGTCGTCATAGGAATAAAATTCACAGCTGTCACAGCTCTGCTGAGGCTTCTTCCGTCCGGTGATCCCGCCCTTTTTCTCGTTATTCGTATACATATACACACCTCCGTAATTTCTGTGCGGCATCCGACCTGCAGCGCCGACGGAAAAATCCCGTTCCCATATGCCGCTGTCGGTACCGCTCACTTCATGTTTTTGAGCCTGTCGAGCGCGTTTTGCAGGATTATCTGTGCGGACAGCGCGTCGATAACCTCCTTTCTGCGGCTTCCGCGCGTATCGGTCTCATTCAGAAATCGTATGGCTGTCATAGTGGTCATTCTTTCGTCGAACATGGCGACCGGCATCTCCGAGCCTTTTTCCGTCAGCCGCTTACACAGCAGGCACGCAAATTTTCTGCATCTCGCGGCTCTTGGTCCCTCGCTTCCGTCCATGTTTACGGGAAGTCCGACTATAATTCCGGACACCCCGCGCCGCACGGCGTATTCCGCAACCGCGTCCGCAGTTCTCTCGATACCTCCGGGGCTTACGCACTCGGACGCAGATGCAAGTATTCTTGACGGGTCGCTTACGGCAAGCCCCGTCCTCTTGTCGCCGAAATCAACTCCGAGCAATGCTCCGCCGGTATTGTTTATGTCGTTGAGTGAAGATATCGCTTCTTCTTTATTATCCATTTCAGATACCGCCCCGTTTTTTACTCTTCCGCCCGCCTGTCTTTTATTCTTTCCGCTTCCCGTAAAAGCCATTCACGGCGATTGCGTTCCGGCACCTCCGTCACCGACGCAAACAGACGACGGAGAGCGTCTCCCGTCTGTCTGCCGTCAAATCCGAGTCTGCGCAGATCGTTTCCGTCGACGGCAAGCTCCGAAATATTTCTGCAAAAGCCCTCGGCACTCACCTTTTCGGTAAGCTCACTTGCCACGCTTACCTCTCTGCCGAGCAGAGACGAAAGTGAGAGAACGTGTCCGGCAAGCTCACCGTATCTTATCAGAAAACGTCTTGCGTCGGCTTCCGTGAGAGGCAACGGACACTTCACGCCTTCGCAAAGTGTGAGCGTATCCGATATTACCGCATTCGGGTATTTCAGGGAATGAAGCATTCCTCTTGCCGAATCCTCCGTGCACCCGCAAAGCAGTATACACAGCCGATCGGTAAGAACGGGCGGTGCGGATTCCACAAGAGAGGCAATGCTCTCTGTCAGCGTAAGCCCGGACAAAACATACGGCATAACTCCGCTTTTTTCCGTCAGCATAAGCGCGGAGGCGGGAGCGGGCGAGCAGATAAGCTTTGAAAATTCGCCCGCGATCCGCTCGCGCGAGATCTTTCCGAGTCCTTCTTTTTCCGTATCGAGTGCGCGCAGGGTTTCCGGCTCGATGTCAAAACCGAGCTGTGCGGAAAAACGGAAGGCGCGCATGATGCGCAACGCATCCTCACGCATCCTCGTCCTTGGATCGCCGACCGCGCGCAGTACCCCGCTATTGAGGTCGTCAGCTCCCCCGAAGGGATCGACCAAGCCCGAGTTTTCGTTGTACGCCATGGCGTTTACGGTAAAATCCCGCCTTGCAAGATCGGAGGTGATGTCACAGGTGAAGCTGACCTCGCTCGGATGCCTCGAATCCGTGTACTCCCCGTCGGTGCGGTAAGTCGTCACCTCTATCGGATTTCCGTCGGACAGAACCGTGAGTGTTCCGTGCTTCAGTCCCGTCGGCACAACCTTCATTCCGGAGAATACGGAGAGCATCTGTTCGGGACGTGCAGAGGTGGCAATGTCGAAATCGTGCGGTGTTATGCCGAGCATAAAATCCCGCAGACTTCCCCCCACGATAAACGCCTCATATCCCGCCGACTCAAGCAAGCTGATAACACGACGGACATAATCGGGATACCGCATTTATCTCACCTCTCTTCAATTACATTATACTACTTTCCCAATTACATGTCAAGAACGGCATACAGATGAAAAAGGGATGTCAGGTGAGCGGATGGCATTTTGCCTTCCGCTCACCTGACATAAGTATTGCATATTCAACGATCGGTATTACCTGCAATATAAGGCCGTGTTTCACGAACTTACATCAGTAAGTAAGACCCTGTACCCATTCTGCCACCTCGGTTTCCGATACACGGGAGGAAAACCTCTTGCCCTCAAGCCAGTTGCCGCTCCCTGCCGATTCTTTGAGAAGCTTCCCGCTATCGCCCAAACCGGAGCTTGACGATGTGCAAAACGGGATAACTGTTTTTGCCCTGCAGCTTCGCCATTCCCGCCGTTCGATTGCAGGCTTGCCGATTCCCCCGACGTGCCGCCGGAGTTATCCGCACTCTGACTTGCGCAGGCAACAAGTGATAATACAAGCAAAACAGTTGTAATACACAGAAATAATTTTTTCATATGCAACTCCATTACCAACTTTTCTTCTCTTTGGTGCAGTCCTGCCGCTTTTTTCTCTCCTCGACCATACCCACAAACCACTCGACCATAGCCGGGTCTTCGTGGGAGAAGAAGGAACTTTCGTTTTTATCCAAAGCCGCAATGACCTCCATATCTTCATCGGACAGCACAAAATCAAAAACATCGAAGTTTTCTTCCATGCGCTCTGTATGAGTAGACTTCGGAATCACGATCACTCCGCGCTGAATATTCCAGCGCAGCATCACCTGTGCCGCTGTTTTTCCGTATTTTTCACCGATTTGCAAAATGACGGGATCCTCAAATGTACCTCTGCGGCCTTCCCCGAAGGGCGCCCATGCTTCCAGACGGATATTGTACTTATCCGCCCACTCTTTTAAGCTCTTCTGCTGATTGAAAATATGTGTTTCCATCTGATTGACCATGGGCTTTATCCGATTAAATGCCGCAAAATCAACCATACGGTCGGCATAAAAATTTGAGATGCCGATCGCGCGGATCTTTCCCTTATCGTACAGCTCTTCAAGAGCACGCCACGCGCCATAGGTGTCCGAAAAAGGCTGATGAAGCAGAACCAGATCCAGGTAATCCGTTTGCAGCTTGCGCAGAGACTCCTCTACGGAGGCTTTGGCAGGCTCATATCCGTAATGCTCTATCCAGACTTTTGTGGTAAGGAAGATGTCCTCCCTCGGGACACCTGATTTTCGGATGGCGGAGCCGACTTCTTCCTCATTAAAATACGACTGCGCCGTGTCGATATGTCTGTACCCCACCCGCAAGGCATCGAGCACGCATCTCTCACATTCCTCTTTTGTTACCTGATAAACGCCGTAGCCTAAAACCGGCATTTTCACGCCGTTTGATAATGTTACGTATTCCATCATTCAATACTCCTTCCCATCTCATAGGCTTCGTTATAAGCGGGCGTGGACTTGATCTCCCCTTTCTCCCATGCGCCGACGCCGTAGATAATACCCGCTTCTCTTGCACCCTCAAGGCAATCCTCCGTAAAACCGCGGAATGCCTCCAAAGTACGGGTAAGACTTGCCTTTTCGGTATCCGCCGCGGTCATAATAAAGTAAAAATCCTTATCTGTAATCTCCGTATATCTCGGAACGGTACGGTCAATAAAGGTTTTCATCTGTCCGTCCATGGTATAAAAATATACCGGAGTTGCAAGCACTATCACATCTGCCTTCACCATTTTGTCAAGGATCTCCGACATATCATCCTTCTGAACGCATTTGTGTGTGGCATTGCAAACACCGCAGCCACGGCAGTAACCGATATTTTCCGATGCCAGAAATATCTTTTCCACCTTATGACCGCACTCTGCCGCTCCCTCGGCAAACCTGTCACAAAGGATATCGGAATTTCCGTTCTTTCTCGGACTCGACGAAATAATAAGTACGTTTTTCATTATGTTGTTCCTCCCAAATCTCTTTTGACACACTCAATCTTCCATAATCCACTTTTCGATCTCTTTTTTTGCCCGGCTTACACTGCCGCCGTGAATGGCAAGGCCTTTTTTAACTGTTGCGGCGGGGCAAAGCTTTTTGATGTCTCTGATACTGCTGCCAAGACCGCTGCCCTCGTGAGTGCAGAAAGGTCTGATTGTTTTTCCTCTGAAATCATACTGCTCCAAAAAAGTAAACACAGCCATGGGCATGGTGCTCCAGTAGTTCGGATATCCGAGATAGATCACATCGTACTCATCGATCGTTTCGAGCCGTTTTTTCAGTTCCGGACGGACGTTCTGCCGCTGATCCGCCTCTGCCTGTGCGATACATTCGTTGTAATCTCCCGAATAAGGCTTCAGCTGCTCGATCTTAAACAAATCGGCAGCTGTCAACTCTCTGATCATACCTGCCGCAACCTCTGTATTACCTACTTCCAATGTTTTAATCTGCCCGTTTACATAGTTCTCATCTGCTCTTGAATAAAAAGCAATAAGTTCTTTTGACATTTCGGCGCCTCCGTTTTGTTCTGCGTTTAAAGTATAACATATTATCTATTGACAGGGAATCTCCGATATGTTATCATAGTATAAACTTAAAGTTTATACCCGCATCCAGAGGTGCCGTATGTATAATCCCATGCTTGATACCTTTATAGCCGTTGCGAATTGCGGTAGCTTTACCAAAGCGGCAGAGCATCTGTATGTTTCGCCGACTGCAGTTATGAAACAGATGAACACTCTTGAAAGTCATCTGAACTTAAAGCTGATAGAGCGAACTCCGTCCGGTGTACACCTAACGCCGGCAGGAGAGGTAATATATAGGGATGCAAAGTTTATGATCGATTACTCAAAAAAATCCGTTGCCTCCGCGAAAGCCGCCGCTCATACCTATGATACTACCTTCTGCGTCGGCACATCCTTGCTCAATCCCGCCAAGCCTTTTATGGATCTGTGGTACCGTGTCAATCAAAGTTTTCCCGACTACAAGCTGCATCTCGTTCCTTTTGAAGATAATCACGAGGGCATTCTGTCTGAAATCGAAAAGCTGGGAGAAAAATTCGATTTTCTGATCGGCGTCTGTGATTCCAAATCATGGCTGTCGTTATGCAGATTTCTGCCGCTCGGCCGCTACAAAAAGATGATCGCGGTATCGAGAGAGCATCATCTTGCATCGAAAGACCGTGTTGATATTGAAGATCTATACGGAGAGACTCTGATGATGGTACGCCGTGGAGATTCCGGTGTAAATGATTTCATACGAAATGATCTGGAAAAGAATCACCCGCAGATCCGCATCGAGGACACCCCGCATTTCTATGATTTATCCGTATTCAATCGCTGTGCACAAACGGGTAATGTTCTGCTTACCATTGAATGTTGGAAAGACGTTCACCCCGGCCTTGTTTCCATTCCGGTAAATTGGGATTACAGTATTCCTTACGGTCTGCTTTACAGCCTGAATGCCCCGGAGGATGTGCTGAAATTCGTCAAGTCTGCGGAAAATATAACTCATCGGGAATGAGATAATGATACGCTTAATAAACGAATACGGAAAATCGGCGGCAGGAAAAGGATCCTGCCGCCGACATATCGTCGACAAAGCACATCGACTGACGAAGCTCTTGCTTTGGTCAACAGTCTGCGTCGCGCTGTAACACAGCGCGACAGTCCCTTGTAATCGTATCCGGTTCGGTTTTCACAAAGTTCAGATCGGCTTACAGGAAAAAGGCACGTCGGCACGTTCGATACGGTTCTCCGCCCCCTCGACATTTGTAAAAGACAGCGCTCCTTCCCCGCCCCATGTCCTGACAGCTGCCCCGCTAACATTGCTCACGGTTACGTTTTCGAGGTTTATCGAATCGAAATAAGCCGCGCGTATAATTTCATTCTGATTTTTTCCAAAAGAGATCCCGCAATCCTTTAATGTAACCGTGACGGGATGAGCCGCATCTCCATATGCACACAAAGACATTCCCACGTTTACCGCACGCACACCCTCAAAGGTGATATCCGACAGAGGGCACCCCAGCTGCCAAGGCTCGTTTCCCGAAAAATTATAGTGCAGGAGACGTTCCGTGTTCTCAAAAGAGCAGTTCCTTATGACAATATTTCCGGGAGTATGTCTGACCCTGAGTGTAAAATCCGAATAGTAGGTAAATGCCGACAGGGTGGTCTTTCTGCCCGTATGCGACGGTGCTCCGTTCCTCTTTTCCTCCTCCGTGAGAGAGCCGCGGAAGCAGTATTCGGGAGGACCTACGAGAGAGCAATCCTCAATGAGGATATCGGTCCCGCCCAACCGGAAAGAGCTGCACGCCGTATTGAAAAGGCAGTTTTTCACGTGCAGACCGTATATATCAAATCCCGCCACACAGTCGTCTCCGGTGTACATTCTGCAGTTCTCAACGGTCACTTGGTCGCAGGAGCCCGTGTGGATTCCGTCATGACCCGCGAGAACGGTGATATTTCTGAAGGTCAGCCCCTGACAGAAATAGGCGCAGTGTGCCCAGTTCCCTGTGTCCTTTACGGTATATCCGACAAATTCGAGGTTTTTGCAGTGGTACATACTGATACCGTGAACGCCTCTGTAATGCTCTTCCCCGTTCTCGTTGTAGCTGTTGCTCCCGTCGATCAAGGCTCCCTCTTCGGCAATTATTCCGGCGTTTTCCGCATACACAAGGCGTATTATCGCGTTTGACCAACTGCTGCCGCACTTTGTGATGAAGTCGTTGCAGCGCTCCGGACTTGCTTTTGACCACAGGACGTCCGTCCTTTCGCTCTCGGGAATCGGCTCGAGTCTGTCATTTCCGAGGATATCGTATGCTCTGATATCCCTCGTTGCGACAAGCACCGCGCCGCTTTTGAGGTAAAGCGTTACATTGCTGCGCAGACGTATGCCCGCTATATTGTACACACCGGATCCTACGGTAACGGTACCTCCGCCTGACGTAAAACACCGGTCTATTGCGTTCTGGATTTCTTTTGTGGCATCCCCACGCGATTCTGTAATACTGATGTTCATAATAATCTCCATGCCGCCACAGGCGGCTCAAATTAATATTGAAATTGCTCGTATCTGCAAAGCAGATCAAAATGGGTTGGGTCCCATTTTGAGAGCAATTTGGGCGTGAAAAAGATGTACTTCACTTAAAGGCAAGCAATACTTTCACGCTAGTCTCCTTGTTATTATATTGTAACCGCTTACACACATAGGCGCGCCTGCCGTCCTGTCGGGCGCGAGTGCAAACAGGTATACCTCACACTCGGAAAACCGTGAATACTTCGCTCGACTTACGGCACGGCGGTCTTGTTTTGATCTGTATAAGAGCGGACTTTATCTTCTGAATCAACCAAACGGCAAACACCGTAATGAAATTCGTAAATTATTTGTAATAATACAGATTCGACGCCATGACCACGCGCGGGGTGGACATAAAGCAACCGCCTGTCACGGTGTTGTCTGTAAGGACGTGAAACAGCTTGTCAAATGCCATATATCCGATCTTATATGGCTCCTGATAGATCGTTGCGTCTATGTAGCCGTTCTCAATATACGGGTGAAGATCGGGAAAAACATCGGACGCCACAAATGCAATATTCCTGCCATTCTCCATGCTCTCAAGGTAACGGCAGATCGGGAGTGAGTTTGCCGAGCTTGCGTAAATAGCGGCGATATCCGGATATTCCGTAAACGCACGTGTAACCATTTCCTTTGCACATTCCGGGTCATCCTTCGTGTCGTAGATGGCGGCAATCTCCACATTGTTTTTTACGGCACTTTCGCAAAATGCCTCAATAAGCATCTGATGGGTCGGAGACACCTTGTTACCCGTGAACATAACCGTTTTCCTGTTTGCGGAATTGCGCAGAAGCATTCCGCACAGCTGGGCAGCCATTGCACCAATGACCTTATAATTACTCAGGCAAGAAAAAATTCTCTTGCTTTGCTCATGGTCATATTGCAGTGTTACCACCTTGATACCCGCGTCGGAGAGCCGATTGATTTTTTCAATCACACAGTCCTCGTATATCCCGCATATAATAACTCCGTCATAGCGGTTGGCAAGGAACTCGTCAAGTACCGCAAGCGCTTCCTCCATGGTGTTCTCTCCGCGCTGAAGCACGCGCATATCGCAGTCCACTTTATAGTCCTTGAGATTGTCGTTTGCATCCTTTATTCCATCGAGAATTTCGGAATAATATACCTTGATGAAGCTGAAATTCAATACGCCTATCTTTATCTCGTTCATCGAAAGCCTCGATGCCATCTTGTTCGGGGTATAACCGTATTTCTTGGCAGTTGCGAGGATAAGCTCTCTTTTTTCCCTGCTCAGTCTGGAATTCGGGTCGAAGGCACGGCTGATTGCGGCAATCGAAACCCCGAGTTCCTCGGCAAGGTCATATATTGTCTTTCTTTTTTCCTGCATCACAAGCCCCGCTTTCATTCTGACTGTATATAATAATTGTAGCAAAATACGGTGAGTTTGTCAATAATTATCAACGAAATACGGTGCTTTGTCTGATATTTTTTCGCGGCAAGTGCCTCCTTGTCTTGCCGTTTTATTTATCCGGATGATCCTTTCCGTGAAGAAACACACGCATTTTTCCACTATATCGCGCATATCTACGATTCGTAGAATTTAATTGCCGTTTTCCACCGAAAAGTAAATCATAAATCGGTTGATTTTTCATAAAAATGATGTAAAATATGAATATAGGGCAACCCGCATCTTATGAAAAAACAGAACGGAGGAAAATGCCATGGAACAAAAAAATGAGCGGATCAACTTCGCTTCCAATCTTGTCCGTTTACGAAAAAAACTCGGAATTACACAGGAGCAACTGGCTTCACGCCTGTATGTCAGCGGCAAGACCGTCAGCAAATGGGAGAGAGGGCTCGGATATCCGGAAATATCCCAGTTGATAAATCTTTCCGACTTTTTCAGCGTTCCGATAGACCGTCTGTTGCGGGAAGAGCACTATGGAATCGCAATCGCCGGAAACATTCTCACCGACCAGGTAAAAACAATAGATTCTTATCCGGAACGGCAGATGCTTGCCTCAATCGTCTCGGTCTCCAAGGCTGTCGGAGGATGCGTTCCCAATACTGCGATTAATCTGGCTAAGATCGATTCCTCCATCTCCATAAGCGCCATAGGCAGAATTGGTAAGGATGAATGCGGAAGCTACATTCTCGATGAATTGCAGCGCAACCTTATCGACACGGGCAACATACGGATTTCGAGTCAGACGCCGACCTCATTCAGCGACGCAATGAGCGTGGAGGATACCGGTGAACGTACATTTTTTCATTATCGCGGGGCAAACGCGGAGTTTTCTCCGGAGGATGTGCAGATCTCTTCGCTGAACTGTAAGATGCTGCATATCGGCTATATTCTGCTTCTCGATGCCTTTGACCGCGAAGATCCCGAATACGGAACTGTGATGGCAAGATTCCTTGCCGATGTCCAGCGCGCGGGAATACGCACCTCCATTGACGTTGTAAGCGATAACACCGGAAACTTTTCCAAAAAAGTTCTGCCCGCTTTGAAGTATACCGACAACGCGATAATGAACGAGATCGAGGGCTGTGCCTCTGCGGGGATCGAGGCGCGCGATGCGAACGGAAAACTGCTGACAAAAAACATAAGGAAAGCCATGGAAATTCTGCTTTCCCAAGGTGTGCGTGAAAGGGTCATCCTTCACTGCCCCGAAGCCGGATTCATCCTCAACCGCAACGGAGAGTTCACGGCGGTACCGTCGCTACAGCTCCCAGCAGGCTTCATCAAAGGAAGCATCGGTGCGGGGGACGCCTTCTGCGCAGGGTGTCTGTTCGGAATTTACCGCGAGCTGTGCGACCGCGAAATACTGGAGTTTGCATCGGGTGCCGCGGCGTGCAACCTGACGGCAGAGGACTCGGTGAGCGGTATGCGCTCCAAAGAGGAAATCAGAAAGCTGATCGCTTCTTTCCCGCGCAGGGATATTTCCTTTGACTGTTGACCCAATTAAAGCAATAAATAATAAATAAAAGGAGAAAAACGATATGCTTGTAAATCTTAATGATGTACTTATTAAAGCAAAGCAGGGAAAGTATGCGGTAGGGCTGTTCAACACCACCGATACCGATATGCTCGAGGCAGTCATTTCCGCCGCCGAAGAATTACATTCTCCCGTGATAATCGGAACCGCAGAGGTTCTTTTGCCTTACGGAGAACTCTCACTGATAGCGCCCTCCGTTATCAGTGCCGCAAAACGCGCGTCGGTGCCCGTGGTGGTTCACTACGATCACGGTCTGACCTTTGGTCGCTGCATGGAGGCGCTGAAGCTCGGTTTTTCGAGCGTCATGTTTGACGGATCCGCTTCCGATTATGACCAGAATCTTGCCGACACCGCGGAAATCGTAAAGATCGCCCACAGTATGGGCGCCACGGTCGAGGGGGAGATAGGTCACGTCGGGCAGGCGGACACGGACGACGGCGCCGTCGCGGATCTCTACACCAAACCCGAAGAGGCATTGAAATACAGTGAAAAAACCGGTGTGGACGCGCTGGCGGTTGCAATCGGGACAGCGCACGGCGCGTATAAGAGCAAGCCGAAGCTTGACATCGACCGCCTGCGTGAAATTAACCGCACCGTCGGAACGCCTCTCGTTCTGCACGGCGGCTCGGGGCTCTCGGATGACGATTTCAGAAACTGTATCGCATCCGGAATCAGCAAGGTGAATATATTTACCGACCTCTGCCTCGCAGGAAGTGCGGCTATGAAAGAGGGACTTGAAAAGGGTCTCTCATATCTTGACATCCGCAGCCTTAAGGTGGAAAAGATCCGGGCGGAAGTCATGAAAAAAATGAAGCTCTTCGGTTCCGACGGACGCGGCTGATGGGGACAGATGGTAATATTACTATTGCGGGGAAACTTTTCTCGAAAAGTTTCCCCGCAAACTGTATATATTGTCCAGAGAAGTAACAGAGGCTTACTAAGACTTTAAAAAACGCTCAAGAGTCTGATGGATAAAATTATGCCAGCAATTTTCGTCAATAAAAGGATTATCTCCATTTTCACCGTTCATTTCACGCATTGCAAGCTTTTCAAACATTCTGTTTCCGTCAACATGGTTTCCAAGGTGAATATCAACATCTTCCTTATCGGCCCGTTCCAACGACTTTACAAAATCATCTCTGAGTGAATGCGGCAAACCATATTTGTCTAAAAAATTCTCCGACAATGAGTTAAATCCGGCGCCGCCAAACATACCGCAACGTTTTAGTCCCTGCTGCCCGTCCATCCGGAAGAATATTGACATTGTCCCCTCGGTATGGCCCGGAGTTGCCATAAAGTAAAAGTCAACTCCTCCGATTTGAAAAGTGTCTCCATCTTCCAGTAATACATCCGGATAAAAGGTCTCTTCAAAACGATATCCGAGCTCCTTTGCCCATGTCAAATCTCTGACACCCGTGGCATAATCCATATCCTTCCTGCCCAGATATGTTTTGGGATGATACATCTCAATCAGTGCTCTCGTTGCGCCAATATGGTCATAGTGTCCGTGCGAATGAATTATGTGACGGATATTATGCGGGTCAAATCCCAGTTCCCTGATATTTTCAAGAAGCAAATACAGCGTTTGAGGATAACCTGAATCGATTAGGATCAAGCCGTCATGGCTATTGATCAAGTGTGTGGATCCGCATCTTGATCCTGCAAAATAAAGATTGCCGTAAATATGATACGGTTTGATATACTGCTCCCAGGGTTTCATGTGTTCTCCAAGATTTTTTCTGTTTTGCAAATTTCACCGAAAATACTGTTCAAGCGATCTCAATGAAAAATGTTCGGTCCGATAAAAATACAGACATACCTGCGTTAAAGAGTATCTGTAATATTCTTTTTCAAAAAGGATTTCTGATCGTCATTCAAAACCGAGAACGGCGCTCTCGCATTACCAAAATCAAAGCCAAGCTGACAAAGCACCTCTTTTTCCCCTTCCATTACTCCAACCTTGCAAAGCGCACTTATTATACGATTTGCTTCCTTTTGAAGCTCCTGTGCTTCGGAGATCCTGTTTTCCTTAAAAAGTCTTTGTATCTTCAGAAATTTTTCCGCCATGAAGTTATATGTGCTTCCTATGCCGCCGTCTGCCCCCATTGCCAGACCTGCCAAGAACATTTCGTCAAAGCCGTTGAAAACAAGTTTATCCGGAAAGCCGGTTTTTATCTGTTCCATAGCAAAAAAATCATTGGATGTATGCTTAATGCCTAT
>JBJDZF010000140.1:0-4706 GCA_051867855.1 Eubacteriales bacterium | reverse complement strand
GCCACCAATCTGCCGCTCATGGTGTAGAGCATGACGCGGTCTCCTCTTCTGAACGCTGACGGAAGCAACTGATATCCGTGAGGGTCGTTGCATCTTGTATAGGTCAAAGTTTTGGTAGCCGGGTCATAACTGTGCGCCAGCCCGTAATGGGCATTAATGTTACCGCCGTCGTCATTCATATTTTCAAGCAGGCAACTTACCATATAAATTCCGCGTCTCGCATTCGTACAGTGTGTGGCGTCACATGTGGTAAACATCGGAGGTGCCGAACGCAAACGTCCGTAGCTGTCGCGCCATATGAGAGACTTGGCGCCTTCGGGGATCGGTTCATCTTCCGTCAGGACCGGTGCGGGACCCTCCACAACGGCATATCTGTGCAGAAGCGGAGCAACCTCGCAACCTGAATCGCTGATTGCAAATCCGGAACAGCAGAATACCGTCACGTCTTCAAGGTAAACACCATCGCAGGCAACAAAATACATCGCGCCTTCAGCGAAATCAGTCCTCAAAGCCACACGGTCCCCGGGGGAAATCTTCCACCATCCCGAAATATTATAAAGCGTATTTACGTCTGTCTGTTCATCATAGGTCTTTGAGGAATAACGGAATTCACATTCCGGTGAGGCTTCTCCCGGCAGAAAATGAAAGACAGGTGCTCCGCCGCCGAAAAATCTGCCGTCCGCGAAATTCTTCCGATAACCCGGATCTGTGCGGAATTTCAGAGTCTTATCCTCTGTATACTCCAGAACAGTCCCCTGCGAACAGGGATAAACTTCGTTGGCGAAAAACATTCCCTTAAGAGTAAAATTCTTTAATCTCTTTGCAGACACAGAGCAGACCCGCGTATTTATTTCGTCCAAAACTCCGTATGCGTAAACCGTCAGACCTTCCGTCTCACTGAAGTCCATTCCGCCGTTTGTATATGCTCCGGGAGGGATAATGGCAACTTTTCCCTCAGCGTGACATGAGGTAATGTAATCATACATTCCGACAAACCCCGTCGCTGTCCGGATCGCTGTCTTTCGCCGCATTCCGACAAACAATTCCCGGTTGATGTGAGGCAGAAGCTTTTCGTTGACACCAACGTCAGCGCGCTCCCGCAGATCGGTTACCGTGTCGCCGTTGATCTCGCTGTTTTCATTTACCACCGTTGAGCCTGTCCGGTTGGCATTGGCAAGCAGATAACGGTTCATTTGGAGCTTCAGAACGCCGGAAACGCGGTTTTCCGCCACATAAATGTTCGTGCAACCGCAAACTGCGGCATTTTCCAATGAATTGAGAAGTACAACTCCGTTGGATACATTCTTAAAATCGAGAGAGAGCTCCGCTCCGCGCACAAGATTTTCCGACACCAGAATGTTGTAGCCGTCGGACATAGCCGCAGATATCTCGGAACGCGCAAATGCTGCTCGTATACCGCATTTTCCCCCGTCCACGGTATTGCGTGAAATGATCGAGTCGGCGGTTTCGGATACGATTCCGACCTTCCCTGCCGTAATACGGTTTCTTTCCATAAGAGATCCGGTGCTCCCGCGGTCTATAATACCGTTATTCGGCGTGCGTATGTCACAGCCTACCAAAGCATTGTCTTTTCCGTCAAGCAGGACCGCGATATCGGCATCCGTCGTGATCCTCGCATTCTCGAGAGTAACGTTTTCCGACGTGCCAAATCTAATTGCCGCGACTGAGTCCGGCACAATGACAAGACCGGCATTTTTCAGATCATAGTGCTTTCCGCTGTCCCGGGTGTCAAATACGACGCTGCCGGAAACGGTATATTCGGTGTTTTCCCGTATTCTCCCCGCTCGTAATTCGGTGAGAAATTCAGATGAATTCATAAAATTTGATACTCCTTGTCCGGTTTTCGGAATTCGGTTTTCCGAAGGATATAAATCATAAATCGGATGAAAAATACAGTTATGTTGTGATCACCCGTTCATTGTGCTGCAATCTCCTATAACTTCTCCGTAACCGGACTTTTCATAGATATAGGCATCGACCTGTGCGGGTTTTTCAAAGCTGAGGTTTGCATAGCTCCCCTCTCCTCCCTTATAATCCACCGGGGATGAAGCTCCGCCGGGAATTCTGTTGTCGGCTATCACGATTCCGTTGCCGCCGAACAGAGCAATAGGAGGCAGAGTATCCTCGGAATCAGTCATTCCGTACCTCGGACCTATAACATTATCCGTAATACTGATATTCTTTACTCCTGAAATTCCAATGGCATAAGGGCAAAATCTTTCCGTAATTACGTTTCCGGAAATCGTGATATTCTCATGCAGGCAGTAATCGGGATCCGACGTGAAATTGTTATTCCAGTTACTGTCCTTGTAAGCCACACTGAAGCGGACGCTGATCGGTGCGCACCATGTGTTGTCTCCATCGGGCGTTGCATTTCTCATTGCATTGCCCACTTGGCTTATGACATTGTTGCAAACTTTCAGATCCATGGTATAACCGACTTCAGGCCATAACCAATATTCCAGGTTGCATACGACCCCCGCCTTACTTAAACGGTAGAAGGTACAGTTTTTGATCTCTCCGCCGCTTGCCTTGAGACGGAAGGCATTTGCTCCGCTGTTGCGTACCATCACATTGTCAATAACAAAGCCTCTGCCGGATGCAGACAGGTTCTGAACCACTACCTGCTCGTTTTCGGGCAATGTAATATTTTGGGATAGCCGTACCTTATACTGTTTATTCCCGAGGTCCGACGTTGCAGAAGCAACTGTCGTTTTTGCCACCAGTTTTCCGCTCATGCTGTAAAGCATGATCTCATCACCCTCACGGAATGCGCCCGGGAGCAGCTTATAACCGTTGACATTACAGGTTGTGTATGTAAGGGTATTTGTAGCGGAATCAAACGAGGAGGCAAGCCCGTAATAAGCATTGATATTTCCTCCGTCATCATTCAAACGCTCAAGCAGGCAACTGACCAGACGGATTCCGACTCTGGCGCTGGAACTGTGTGTGGCGTCGCAACTCGTATTCAAAGGCTCCGCTGAACGTAGACGACCGTATGAATCGGTCCAGAGCAGGTCCTCAAAGCCTTCATAATTTCCGTTGCTGTTAAGAACAGGTGCAGGTCCTGCTACCACTGCAAAGCGGTGCAGAAGCGGTGCAACATCGCTGTCTGCGTCGTACTCCGCAAAGCCCGAACAGCTGTGCACGGTCACATCTTCAAATACCATTTCACTGCACCCTTTCATTCCGACACCGCCTGCACCGAAATGGGTACGGAACGCCACTCTGTCCCCGACTTCAATATTATCCATGTCAATGGAAGTCCCGGTCAGAGTATTGACATTGGTCGACGAATCATAGGTCTTGGATGAGTATCTGAAATCTATCTCCGGGTACACGTTTCCGGGCTTGAAATAATAACCCGGTGCGCTTTCACCATAATATAGGGTGTCGGAGAAGTCGCTTCGGTATCCGGGGTCGGCAACGAAACATATGGATTTGGATGATTTCGATATCTTTGTTACAGTTCCCTGCGTATGCGCATATATTGACAATCCGATAAACAATCCCTTTACGGTAACGCTCGTGCAGTTTGTGAACTGATATGCAGTCGCATCCTTGGACAATCCCGTTTCGCTGAGTACGCCGTAAGCATAAACAGTGCAGTCCTGAATATCGGAAAATGACGTTGGCATGGTATTGTAGGCACCGGGCGGAACGATAACAGTCTTACCGGACTTCATCTGTTCAAGGAGATATTCGTTAAGTCTGTTTTCTCCTTTGCATCTGACTTCCTGCTTCCGATCCATGCCCACAAACTGTTCCGCATTGATGTGCGGAAGAAGTTCTTCATTTACTCCGACCTCAGCTCTCGCGTTCAGGTCGGTCAGATCATCTCCGTTGACATTGGCATTGTCCGCCTGAGAAAGCGACGCATAAGTGTTTCCGTTTGCGATCAGATAGTTGTTTTCCGAAAGAGACAACTCTCCGGAAATCTGATTTTCGTTCACATACGCGTTCGTACAGCCGTACACCGTCGCATTCTCGAGTTTATTGAGCAATACTACACCGTTGGATACGCAGTGAAACTCCAGAGAAGTCTCCGCGCCTCTTACAATATTCATAGCTGCCAGAATATTATATCCTTCAGACATGGCGGCGGAAATCTCGGATTTCTCAAAATGCGCCCGTATCCCGCAGTTGCCACCGCTGACGGTATTGTACCATATGACCGTATCGGGACACTCCGTGGAAATTCCGTTTTCGCAATCGGTTACAAGATTGTTTTCTATCAGGGCGCCGTTTTCACTTCTGTCCGCAATGCCTGTTCCGAGTTTCTTAAGGTTACAGTTGGTCACGCAGATATCTGTTCCGGTTGCGACAATTCCTTCTCGGAGATTGCCGCCGTCATCCGGACGTACGGTACACGCATCGACTGTATTTGCCCTTCCTCCCAGCAGAAAACCTGACTCTCCGTTTCCACTGATATGTATCCCCGTCAATGTGCAGTACCGCGAAGAGGTCAGCTCAACAGCAGCTCCTCCGTAAACCGCTATACGTGCGTTTTTTAAAGTCATTTCCTTGACTTTATTCAGCACAATTCCGGATTCGCCGCTTCTGACGCCGATACGGATAACGGCATTGTTCAGATCATAGGTCTTTGAATTATCCGAGCTGTCGAAAATAAGGTATTCCCCGTCGGTCACGGTATAATCTCCGCCCTCGGGAACTTTACCGCTTCT
>JBJDZF010000139.1:0-4717 GCA_051867855.1 Eubacteriales bacterium | reverse complement strand
TTCTGTTTTTGTTGCGTTGCGAGGGCGGTCAGGTATTTTATGCAAACATTCTTACAGGCGTCGATAGTGATTTTTATTATTTATATGAAATCTCGGTATACCGTACAAGCCTGTAACAGCTGATCACGCGCCGCGTCCGGTTATTTACGGTGACTTACGGATTATGGATCGCGATACGGTCGATAAGCTTATTAAAAAGCGGCAAGCTCAGGCTTTTCATGATACTGTAAACAGGGAAAAAGAAGTGAGGCGGCGATCTTAAGCTTAGGATATGAAACTGCAAACGCCGCCTCATTAATTTCTTCAAATGCGGTTTATGATGTTCTTCATTTCGTCCATCTTGCGCTCCATGTCGGCAACAAGGGCGAATTGGTTGCGCGCGCGGTCAAGATTGTGGCTCGGACGGTGAATTCTGAAATACACGTCCCCCTCAAGGTAGTCCGTGAGAAAACGCATACCGCATTCAAGCGTCATCATTATAGCGCCGACAGGCAACAACTCAAGCTCTGTATCTGTCAGCTTGCCGCCACAGCCCCAGATAAAGCCTTTGGCGTATGCTTCAAACAGCTCAAGGTCAAGAGATACCTTGGAAAGATCGGTTTCGTCCTCTGCGGCGGTGTTGGCACCGAAGCGAATTGAATCCCCGAAATCCGTGACCGAATATCCCGGCATTACGGTGTCAAGGTCAATGACACAGACAGGTGCTCCGCTTTTGGCGTCAAAAAGAATATTGTTGAGCTTTGTGTCGTTGTGAGTTACCCGAAGCGGCAGCGCGCCTGAGCGGTGAGCCTCTTCAAGAGTGTTGCAAAAGCTCTCGCGCTGTCTTACAAATTCCACCTCTGCGCTGACTTGTGCAAGTCTGCCGCAGGTGTCTTGCTTTACCGCTCTCATTAGATTTTCATAGCGTTTGGGCGTGTTGTGAAAATCGGCGATGGTTTCATGCAGATTTTGAGCAGGGTAATCGGCAAGCAGCTGCATAAAGTTTCCGAAACCTTCGCCACAGATATAAAAATCTTCTTTACATTCCACAGCTTCACGCGTTACGGTGCCCTCCGTAAAATCGTACATTCTCCACCAGTTTTCCGA
This sequence comes from Eubacteriales bacterium, assembly GCA_051867855.1. GTDB lineage: Bacteria > Bacillota > Clostridia > Oscillospirales > CAG-272 > HGM12713. Next base: position 3,631 of record JBJDZF010000139.1, on the reverse strand, counting down.
ACTGTCGACAAAACAGTTATCTCCCGAAAGCGTGGGGACGACAGACAGCGTACAGCGTGCAACGTCTCCCCCTGCCAGGCGGGTCTTGCTTCGAATGTATTCCGTGACTCCCATAATGTTTTCCATCAGTTCTGCCGGACGCGGAAAAACCGTGGTGTTCATTCTCTGAAGAATATAGCGGTGATCGTTTGCGGTGACCAGAAAAGTATCGTTTATGTGACCGTTTCCGTAAGACTCACAGGAAACGGGGGGATTTACGAAATATGTGCCGAGCGCCTGACGTGTGTCGATATTGCCTCTGTTCATGCTCATTTCCTCCCGGGTATTCTGTTAAGTCTTTCGGGGTAAGTACCGTTTGCTTTGAGTTTCGAAAGACTTGTCGCCACAGCGTCATGGTCCTCTCTGTAAGTAACGCCGTACCATGAGTCAAGGGAAGGATACACTCTTACTTTGCAGTCTCCGCTGTCCATAATTTCTTTCACTGCAAAAGGGAGATAGTATTCTCTCTTTATGTTGCCGTCGTCCTGCGCGAGAAACTTTGCGAACCCGTTCATGACCCGTGTAAAAATGTCGGGGGTAAAGCCCCAGCAATTCATTGATACTACACACTCAAGCGGAATTTTAACTTCCTTGCCGTCATCGGTGTATACGGCAGAATCGCCGTCACGGCTTATCTTCGTTCTTTCGGTAACGTCGGTGAGATATCCGTCCTTAACGCTGCAAACACCGCGAGAGACCGTACCGTTTTCGGTAAGTGTATTTTTCAGAATGTATCCGACCATGCAGTATTCGGATACCTTCGCGCCCGTAACGGCGGTACGAAGGTGCCTGGCAAGTGAGGCATATGCACTCCTGCCGTAAAAATCATCGGCGTTGATGACGGCAAACGGCTCGTTTATGATATTCCGCGCCGCAAGCAGGGCGTGAGCCGTTCCCCAGGGCTTCTGTCTTCCCTCGGGCACGCTGAAGCCGTCCGGCAGATCGTAAAGGTCTTGGAATGCGTAATCCACTTTCACCATATTCTCGAATCGTTTTCCGATCGTCTCACGGAAAAGCTCGAGATTTTCCTCGTTTATAACGAATACTATTCTGTCAAATCCGCTTACTATCGCGTCGTAAACCGAGAAATCAATAATGAACTCTCCCTCGGGTGTGACGGGATCGATCTGTTTGAGTCCGCCGTATCGCGATCCGAGCCCGGCGGCAAGTATCAGAAGTGTCATTTTTTACTCTCCTCAAAAATCGTATTTTGGTAATTACCTGTATTATACAGTAATCCGGAGAGTTGTCCATGTATTATTTTACATTTAAAATGTACTTTTCAATTTATTTCGTCTTTCGGATCGTGTCCCGCATTTGCATTTTTTCTGTATTGAAGCGGAGAAATATTCATATGCCTTTTGAAGAGCTTGCTGAAGAAAAAAGCATTTTGGAAGCCTGTGAGTTCCGCAATGCGCGCTACGCTTAAATTTGAATCGCGGAGCATTCCGCAGGCTGCATCGAGTCTCAACCCTATAATATACCGGTAGGGTGAGGTGTTCATTATTTTTCTGAAAAGCGCCGTATAACCCGAAACGCTCATAAAGTCCATTGCCGCGAGATCTGCCACCTTGATTTCCGATGTGTAGTGGTCGTTGATATACCCGATTGACCTTGAGAGCTTGTTGTGTCCTACGCGACGGGGTTCGGAGGCTTTCGCAAGCTCAATCAGCATAGCCTCGGTGCAGTTTGCAAGCTCGCTGTCGCGATAATTGTCGTTTTTTATAAATATGTCAAACAGCTTGAGCATACGGTAGTCCACTGCCGCTCCGGCATGGGGCAGGGGACGTATAAGCGGGAGCCGGGAAAATGAAAGTCTCTCGATAAGATCTGCTGCATCGGAACCCGTGAAATGTACCCAATAATATGTGATAGCCTCGCCGTTTTTGTTGTGGTAAGTGTAAGGAGTTTCGGGCGGAATCAGAACAAGAGTCCCTTCACAAACAGTGTATTTGTTTGCGCCGACGGTAAGAAAAAGAGTACCCGTTTTAAGATAAAGAAGGTAATAGTCGGGTCTGCCGTATGGATTATCGGTCCTGAATGCCCAGTTGATAACGACTGTTCCCGCGCAGTTCACCATGATAGGGTAATCCGAGGAGCAACGACCGCATATCAGGTTTGTATTTCGGTTTTCGTCCGGAAACGACTTATAGTAGAGTGTTTGCATGGCAATGACCCTCGTTCCTTAAAATTTTATTATTCATAAACAGGCGTGACCGATGATGTGTCGGAATATACAAAAATAAATATGTTCGGGAAACGGATATATCCCGCTTGTTTTGGAACATTTTATCATCACGGCGCAAATTTGTCAAGGGATGAAATGAATTAAAAAGTATAAAAAACAGCCGTTAAAGGTCTCGCGGATTTTGCAGGGTATTATGTGATTTTACGAATTGTTATGAAATAGTTGCGCTAAAGGCAAAAAAAGTGTTGACTTACAGGATAGTTTGTGTTAAAATATTCCCGCATCGGATTACGCACCGTTGTGACGCGCAAAGCGCGTTAAAATTCGGCGTAGAAGAGTAAGAATATGGGCGTGAAGTGACGCACGGACGGGGAGTTGCCGCGCGGACGAAGAGCGAAATGCTTGCGGTTTATATTCTGCATCCCGCTTCATACGGCAAGGTTTGGGCTTATATAACCTTCTTTCCTTTAGCCATATGCAGTTGAGGAAAAGGAGGTATTTTTTTTATGGAAAATCAAAAAATTGTTACGCAATCCGCACAAAGAAACAAAAAAATGGTATCAAGGCTTGTGACCAATGCGATGCTTGCAGCGGTATGTATGGTACTCTGCCTGTTCAAAATACCGCTTGGGGTAGTTGAAATATCGTTGTCGTCGCTTCCGGTGTTGCTCTGCGCGTTCCTGTTCGGACCCGTTGACGCAATGGCGGTGGCGCTTTGCGGCTCGTTTATTGAACAGCTTCATTTCGGTATCTCCCCGACAGCGCCCCTGTGGATAGCGCCGCTTGTGCTGATGGGGCTTGTTGCCGGTTTGTTTGCCGTTTTGATAAACAGACTAAAGGTTTCGCGCGTCCGATGGATTGTTGCGGTTGTAATTGCAGTGGTAATATCCGAGGCGGTGCTTACCGCCGCGAATACGGCTGCACTGTATCTTGACGCTAAAATAGTCGGATATACGGTTAAGGCATTGCTTTTGATATTGCCAACAAGGCTTATAAATTTTGCGGTGAGGGCGACAATTACGTCCGTCGCAATGGTTCTGCTTTTGCCGAAACTCCGCAAAGCCGTGGATAAGCTGCAGATCAGAACAAAGGGTAAAAAAACAAACGGAAACGGAAAATAAAGCGCAAAGCCAAGGTTGAGGTCGGTTTATGGATATAAGTGAGGCTCTCGGGTATATTCATTCGTGCAAAAGTCTTTCCTGCCGCCCCGGGCTTGAAAGGATCGGATATTTATGCGAGGGACTCGGAAATCCGCAGGAATGTCTGAAAATCGTACATGTCGCCGGAACGAACGGTAAGGGATCCTTCTGCGCAATGCTCGAGTGTATTCTGCGCGCGGCAGGCTACCGAGTGGGGCTTTTTACGTCACCGTATATATGCAGTTTCAATGAAAGATTCCGCGTA
>JBJDZF010000138.1:0-4720 GCA_051867855.1 Eubacteriales bacterium | reverse complement strand
GTGACCGTACTGACCCGAACCACCGGACTGACGCTTGTACTTGCACTCGTGGTCGACTTTCTTGCGGATAGTCTCCTTGTATGCAACCTGCGGTTTACCGATGTTTGCCTCAACCTTGAATTCGCGCAGAAGTCTGTCGACGATGATCTCGAGGTGAAGCTCTCCCATTCCGGCGATGATGGTCTGTCCCGTTTCCTCATCCGTATAGGTACGGAAAGTGGGGTCCTCTTCCGCCAGCTTTGCAAGTGCAAGACCCATCTTTTCCTGTCCGGCTCTCGTCTTGGGCTCGATAGCCACGCGGATAACCGGCTCCGGGAACTCCATGTTCTCGAGAATGATGGGATGCTTCTCATCGCAGAAGGTATCTCCGGTCGTGGTATTCTTCACACCTACGACCGCCGCGATATCTCCGCAGTAGCACACATCGAGGTCCTTACGGTCGTTTGCGTGCATCTGAAGAATACGTCCGAAACGCTCTCTCTGACGCTTACCCGGATTGTATGCGGTAGAACCTGCCGCAATGTTACCCGAGTATACGCGGAAGAAGCAGAGCTTTCCGACGAACGGGTCGGTCATTATCTTGAATGCGAGCGCGGAGAACGGCTCGTCATCGGAAGGATGTCTGTCCTCCTCCTCGTCCGTGTCGGGATTGACTCCCTTGATCGCGGGAATATCCGTAGGTGCGGGCATATAGTCCACAACGGCGTCAAGAAGCTTCTGAACACCCTTGTTTCTGTACGAGGTACCGCAGATAACGGGGACGAGCTTGTTTGCGATGGTTGCTTTTCTGATGGCAGCCTTAAGCTCATCAACGGAGATTTCCTGCCCGTCGCAGTATTTCTCAAACAGATCTTCGTCTGTTTCGCATACGGACTCGATCATTGCCGAATGATATTCCTCGGCGAGCTCACGCATATCCTCCGGAATAGGCTCCACTCTCATGTCCTTGCCGAGATCGTCATAATAAACATCGGCCTCCATGTTGAGCAGGTCTATGATCCCTCTGAACTGTGCCTCGGCTCCGATCGGCAGCTGTATCGGCACGGCGTTTGCGTGAAGTCTTTCCTTCATCATGTCGACAACGCGGAAGAAGTTTGCTCCCGTGATGTCCATTTTGTTGACATAAGCCATACGCGGGACCCCGTACTTATCCGCCTGTCTCCAGACGGTCTCGGACTGGGGCTCGACGCCTCCCTTGGCGCAGAATACCGTAACCGAACCGTCAAGCACACGAAGTGAGCGCTCGACCTCAACGGTAAAGTCAACGTGACCGGGAGTGTCTATAATATTGATTCTGTGTGTGTTTGCCTTAACGGCTGCGGGGTCGTTATGATACTTGGAATGTGCCCAATAACAGGTGGTTGCGGCGGAGGTGATGGTAATACCTCTCTCCTGCTCCTGAACCATCCAGTCCATTGTTGCGGCTCCCTCGTGAACCTCGCCTATCTTGTGTGTTTTTCCCGTGTAGAACAGGATACGCTCCGTAGTTGTCGTCTTGCCGGCGTCGATGTGCGCCATTATTCCGATATTACGGGTGCGTTCGAGTGAATATTCTCTTGCCATTAATTCTTCTCCTTAATAACCTTCAATTAATGACAGATTAATATCTGTAATGTGCAAACGCCTTGTTTGCCTCTGCCATACGATGGGTTTCTTCCTTCTTTTTAAAGGTTCCGCCCGTACTGTTCTTGGCGTCGATGATTTCCGCTGCAAGGCGCTCAGCCATTGTGCGCTCGGAACGCGCTCTGGAGTAGTTGACAAGCCAACGCAGACCAAGGGTCTGACGGCGCTCGGCTCTTACCTCCATAGGCACCTGATATGTCGAACCGCCTACGCGGCGAGCCTTGACCTCAAGGACAGGCATAACATTTTCAAGAGCCTCAGTGAAAACCTCAAGCGGATTCTGTCCGACTTTGGCTTCGATTTCTGCGAAAGCATCATAGACGATTCTCTGGGCAACGCCCTTCTTGCCGTCATACATTACGTTGTTGATAAGCTTTGTTACCAGCTTCGAATTGTACATAGGATCCGGCAATACGTCTCTTTTGGATATACGACCTCTTCTCGGCACTGTACTTCCCTCCTTCATTAATAATTATGAATTCACAGGTACTCAAAAGCATTCTTTTGTAAGCGCGCGCTGCGTTTTTGCATATAAACATTAAATTTACATTTCACGTCAGACGGCTTCTTGCTTTATACCTTAAACTGTCTCCCGATTATTTCTTCTTGGGAGTTTTTGCGCCGTATTTCGAACGGCTCTGGTTACGGTTTGCAACGCCCTGGGCGTCGAGCACGCCGCGGATGATGTGGTAACGCACACCGGGCAGGTCACGTACTCTTCCGCCTCTGATGAGGACGACCGAGTGCTCCTGAAGATTGTGTCCGATACCGGGAATGTAGGTAGTTGCCTCAAGTCCGTTGGTAAGTCTCACTCTGGCGATCTTACGAAGCGCGGAGTTAGGCTTCTTGGGGCTTGTGGTGGAAACCTTCGTGCAAACGCCTCTCTTCTGGGGAGACGCCTGATCGGTAGCGGAGTTGCTGAGTGCGTTGAAACCCTTCTGAAGTACGGGGGCCTTGGACTTGTACGTCTTGTCCTTGCGTCCCTGTCTTACAAGCTGGTTAAAGGTTGGCATTCTTCCTTCTTTTCCTCCTTCTTTGAAAATTCAATGCTTATATACAGACGCGCAGCTTTTGCCGCACGGGTCTGCCTTTTGTGCATATGCCTGCATACTGCAAACAATTACAGTATATTATATCATTTTCACTTTTTTTTGTCAAGATTCATTAGATACGGGGTTGATTTTCTCTCTTTTACACAATAATTGTAATTTCCGTTATGTATTATTTGCAGATTTTGAACATTCTCCGACGTTTATGAACTGAAAGAAGTCCGTTTATATGTTTTGCGGAGGAAAACTCCGTGATGGAATCTTCCTCCGCATTGAGCAAAAAATCGATTTAAGCATAATCCGGAACATTACCGGTGTAAAACTTCGGAACTCTTCAGTCAACAGAAGGATCGAAGCTCATCCCGGCACGCCCGATATCAGACAGCCGTTTCGCCATCTTCGGCAGAAGCTTCATCCACCTTGACGACATCGATATTATGATAGCGCTCCATGCCCGTACCTGCGGGAATGAGCTTACCGATAATAACATTTTCCTTGAGTCCGATGAGGTGGTCCACCTTGCCCTTGATTGCAGCCTCTGTAAGAACCTTGGTCGTTTCCTGGAAGGATGCCGCAGAAAGGAAGGACTCCGTCTGCAAAGACGCCTTTGTAATACCGAGCAACACGGCGCTGCCCTTTGCCAAAGAGAGATTTGTCTCTCCCGCATCGATGCGCTCCTGAAGCTTTGCGTTTTCCTCCTCAAACTCGGTAACATCCACATTCGAGCCGACGAGCATATCTGTGTCTCCGCCGTCCTCAATGTTTACCTTACGGGTCATCTGGCGAGCGATTATCTCAATATGCTTGTCGTTTACGTTAACCGACTGCGAGCGATAAACCTTCTGGATCTCCTTGATGATATACTCGTAAACCGCATCGAGTCCGAGTATCTGCATGATATCCGCCGGAGCCTTGCTTCCTTCGGTAAGCGCCTGACCTCTGGACACGTGCTCTCCGTCGGAGACGATTATTCTCATGCCGTACGGAATCTGATACTTTATGACCTCTCCGTTGTCGTCGTTGGTCAGAATGACATCGCTGACGTTTGCTGTCTCACCCATGTGAATATGGACAACACCGTCGTATTCGGACATGATCGCGGGTTTTTTCGGCGTTCTCGCCTCAAACAGCTCTTCAACACGGGGCAAACCCTGTGTAATATCGGAGCCTGCGACACCTCCGGAGTGGAAGGTACGCATCGTAAGCTGTGTACCGGGTTCTCCGATCGACTGGGCTGCGATAATACCGACAGCCTCTCCGACGTTCACCTTCTTGCCGCTTGAAAGGTCGGAGCCGTAGCAATGCGCGCATATTCCGTGCTTTGCGTGGCACTGAATAGCCGTTCTGATATAAACCTTGTCGATACCCGCCTTGACAATTCTGTTTGCCTGCTCTTCGGTGATCATCTCGTCGTCCTCGACTATGATCTCACCCGACATGGGATCAACCACAGCGCCGATCGTATATCTTCCGACGATTCTGTCCTGAAGCGGCTCGAGAACATTCTTATCCTTTTCGTCGATAATCTCGCTCACCCATGCGCCCTTTGTGGTATCGCACTTTTCCTCGCGCACGATAACGTCCTGCGAAACGTCGACAAGACGTCTGGTAAGGTATCCGGAGTCTGCCGTACGGAGAGCCGTATCGGACAGAGATTTACGGGATCCCTTTGCGCCCATGAAGTACTCGAGAATGTTAAGTCCCTCACGGAAGTTGGATTTAATGGGAAGCTCGATCGTCTTACCGTTGGTTGCGAACATAAGTCCGCGCATTCCGGCAAGCTGACGCATCTGCGCAATCGATCCGCGGGCTCCGGAATCCGACATTATCTTGATAGGATTGTAATTGTCAAATCCGTCCTGAAGCGCCGCGGTGACCTCGTTTGTCGTCTGCTCCCAAACCTTGATGACGTTGTTGTATCTTTCGGTGTTGGTGAGCTGTCCGTGCATGAAGTACTTGTTTATCTGGTCAACCTTGGTCTGTGCCTTGTCGATTATTACCTTCTTCTCCGCGGGTATGGTCATGTCGTACACCGAGATAGAGAAGGA
>JBJDZF010000137.1:0-4733 GCA_051867855.1 Eubacteriales bacterium | reverse complement strand
GGTTTCGCTTATGACTACTAACGCCAAGGGCGAGCTTTCGTATGGCGAAGACTACGGATATCGATGAAAACGAGATCCGTTCGTCTCTCGAACAGGCGCCGAAGTGGTGCGAGTATCAGATCAAGGATTCCAACGGATTTTACTCCGAACCCTTTGAGTTTGTTATTCAGCCCGACGCAAGCGGCGTTGTCAGTCTCTCGCTCGAATCCGTGAACGAGCCGGTCGTTATCTCCGATATCCGACTTGTTCCGTATGAGCCCTCGATGTCTTACGCAGATTACGCGCAGAAATACAATAATGCGCCGGAGGGGACGGGAAAGGTTAAGATCGAAGCGGAGTATTACTCTGCAACATCCTCGCAGACGATCTATCCGATTGAGGACAGAACGAGTGCGGTGACATCTCCCGCCTCGACAAAAAGGACTCTGCTCAACACGATCGGCGGAGAAAAGTGGCAGACTGCCGGACAGTGGGTCATGTACGATTTTTCCGTTGACGCAAGCGGAATGTACACCATTGCCTCCAGATTCAGACAGAACGTCCTTGACGGTATGTACACCTCGCGTTCACTTTACATTTACAGCGACGATACGGTTGCCGAGGGAGAGGACGGATATTATAACGGACTTCCTTTTTCGGAAGCCGCAAATATGCGCTTTGAGTACTCTTCCGACTGGCAGTCAGATGTCTTTAACGACGGAGAGACCGAATTTGAGTTCTACTTCAAAGAAGGCGTTGTCTACACGCTGAAGATCGAGGTTGCCCTCGGAAGCATGGGACAGATAGTAAGCCGTGTTCAGGACTCACTCGATTCCATAAACAACGATTACCTCAATATACTCAAGCTGACCGGTTCAAACCCCGACGAATACCGTGATTACGGTTTTGCACGTGTAATGCCCGATACGCTTATCGACCTCATCCTTCAGTCGCGTACGCTTTACGCGGTGGCGGAAGAGATCGTTGAGATATCGGATGTGAAGAGCTCCATGACCGCAACGCTTGAAAAAGTGGCATGGTTGCTTGAGAGAATGGGCTCCGATGAGGACGAGATCGCAAAGAACCTCGAACAGCTCAAGAGCTATATCGGTTCTCTCGGAACATGGCTCAGTGACGCAAAGACCCAGCCCCTTCAGCTCGATTATCTGGTGGTGCAGGGAGCGAGCGCGGAGCTTCCCAAAGCAAAAGCGGGATTCTGGACCTCGTTTGTACATGAGATCGAAAGCTTTATCATGAGCTTCTTCAGAAACTATAACAGAATGGGTGCGACCGAGGAAGTAACCTCTGAAGACAGCGTTGAGGTATGGCTTGCATACGGACGTGACCAGTCTCAGGTAATCCGAAATCTTATCAACAACGATTTTACACCTCATACCGAGATCCCCGTCGACCTCAAGCTCGTTGCGGGCTCGACGCTGCTGCCCTCGATACTTGCAGGTATGGGACCCGATGTTTATATCGGACTCGGTCAGTCGGATGTTATCAACTACGCAATTCGCGGAGCTTTGATCGAGATCGAGGACATGGACGGTTTTGAAGAATCCATCACCTCGTTCAATGAGGCGGCGATGATAGTCCTCGGAATAGAGGATTCCACAGGAGAGTTCCACTATTACGGTCTGCCCGAAACGCAGAACTTCAATATGATGTTCGTGCGCGAGGATATCCTGGCAGAGCTCGGTATCGACGTGCCGCGTACATGGGACGACGTCCTCGAGGCAATTCCGACGCTTCAGGCGAACAATATGACGATAGGTATGCACACCGACTATAAGGTGTTCCTCTATCAGATGGGCGGAGAGCTTTACGCTGACAACGGAATGAGGATCAATCTCGATTCCAATGTTGCGCTTGAGTCCTTCGAGACTATGTGTAACTACTTCACGATGTACTCCTTCCCGTATAAGTACGATTTTGCAAACAGATTCAGAACCGGAGAGATGCCGATAGGTTTTGCGACATATACCGCAACATACAACCAGCTCAAGGTTTTCGCAACCGAGATCGAAGGTCTGTGGAACTTCTATCCGATGCCCGGATACGAGCAGGAGGACGGAAGCATAAACAATGTTTCGGTGTCGACTGTTTCCGCAATAGTTATGATAAGCGGATGTGATAACACGAAGGGTGCTTGGGAGTTTATGAAGTGGCATGTCGGTGAGCAGTGCCAGACGGACTACTCCAACGAAATGGTTGCTATCATAGGTCCCTCCGCAAAGCACGCTACGGCAAATATGCAGGCACTTGAGAGCCTGCCCTGGACATCGGCGGAATATGAGCAGCTTGCGGCACAGTTCAACAATCTCGCATCCATCCCCAACTACCCCGGAAGCTACATTATAGACCGTTATACGAGGTTTGCTTTCCTTTCCGCATACAACGATATGGCGGATCCGGTAACGGAGCTTCAGAGCTACATAACAACGATAAATAAGGAAATCACGCGTAAACGTCAGGAATTCAATCTTGAGGTTCTTGATTACGTCGGTCAGACGCTCGCTCAGAAGCGTATGACTCAGGCAATAGCGGAACTCGAAGAAATCAGTAAATCCTCCTCTTACAGTTCATCGTACGATGCGGTCTACAACCTGGCAATGTCTGCAATGGACGGAGGAAACAGTGAGGACTTTGCTTCTATCGGGGCTGCGGCAGACGCACTCGAAGACCTTAACCCGACGCTGTTCGGCGACGCGGTTAAGTATATGAGAAGTGCCGTGGATTCCCTTAAGTCCTACGAAGCTTACAAATGATAGAACCCAATCTTTAAAAGGAGAAGAAGCAAATGTCACAGAAAACGGCAGAAAAAAAGGCTGTATCGCGTAAAGATATGAGCAAGCTGCAGTGGACATGGAAAGAGATGAAGCGCAATAAGGTCGCCTATCTTATGGTGTTGCCCTATATGCTTATCTTCACCTGCTTTACGGTCATTCCGGTTGTGCTCTCGATAGTAATAAGCTTTACCGATTTCAACATGCTGCAATTGCCGAATATTGTTTATCTCGAAAACTATATAAGATTGTTCCTCGATGATGACATATTCCTCATTGCGCTGAAGAATACATTCGTGTTCGCTGTAATCGTGGGACCGGCGTCCTACATAATGTCATTCCTTGTAGCGTGGTTTATAAACGAACTTCCCCCGAAGATCAGGTCGGTCGTAACGCTTATATTCTATGCACCCTCCATTTCCGGTCAGGTCTATCTTATTTGGGGAACTCTGTTTTCGAGTGACTCATACGGATGGGCAAACGCATGGCTGATGAAGCTCGGTATCATAAACCAGGAGATTGCGTGGTTTGAAGATGCAGACTGGGTAATGCCTCTGTGTATCGTGGTCGCGCTGTGGACCTCGCTCGGAACGTCGTTCCTGTCGTTTATCGCGGGCTTGCAGGGCATAGACTCCTCGCTCTTTGAGGCAGGAGCAGTCGACGGAGTCAAGAACAGGTGGCAGGAGCTCTGGTATATCACCCTGCCGAGTATGAAGCCGCAGCTCATGTTCGGTGCAGTCATGTCGATCACTTCATCCTTCGGTTTCGGAGGAGTAGTAACCGCTCTTTGCGGATTCCCGTCGGTCGACTACGCGGCACATACGATAGTTCACCACCTTGAGGATTACGGTACGCAGCGTTTCGAGATAGGTTACTCCTCAACGATAGCAGTGGTCTTGTTCGCTATCATGATCGGTGCCAATATGCTCGTCAAGAAGATACTTTCAAAGGTAGGATCGTGATATGGCAAAATTAAGAACAAGAAATCATAAAGTTGTGCTTGCCCGCTCCAGAGGCGGTGACGCGGGTATTACGTTCGTGCTTGTCATACTCGGTCTGTTCATGTTCATACCGATGTATTATGTCGTCATTCAGTCCTTCAAGCCTCTTGACGAGTTGTGGATGTTCCCCCCGAGATTCTATGTTTCCAGTCCGACATTCAAGAACTACAAGGATCTGTTCCTGCTCATGAATACCTCATGGGTACCGTTCTCGAGATACATATTCAACACCGTGTTTACGTCAGTCGTCGGTACGGTCGGAAACCTCTTCTTCTCGTCACTCGCCGCATACGCGATGGCGAAGATAGCATTTCCGGGCGGTAAGCTGATGTTCAAAACGGTAAGAACATCCCTTATGTTCCACCAGACGGTCACTGCTGTAACGAGCTTCATACTCATGAGCGCGTTCCACTGGATAGACACATATTGGGCAATCATCGTTCCCGCATGGGCCACTTCCCTCGGACTTTACCTGATGAAGCAGTTCATGGAGACGAACGTCAATGACGCGGTGCTCGAGAGCGCGCGGCTTGACGGAGCGAGCGAGCTTAAGACCTTCTGGGTCATAGCGATGCCGATGGTTAAGCCCGCGTGGCTGACACTTATCATTTACTCGTTCCAGGATCTCTGGAACAAAGGTGCTTCCATATACATTCATTCGGAGCAGCTCAAGTCGTTTAACTACGCCATCCAGCAGATCACAGCCGGAGGAATCAAGCGTGCGGGCGCAAGTGCCGCCGCAACGGTCGTCATGATGCTGGTGCCGATTACCGTATTTGTCATTTCACAGTCGAACATCATCGAGACGATGGGTTCCAGCGGTATGAAAGACTGATAAAGGAGGAGAAAAATGAAGAAGATAACAGCCGTTATTTGCGTAGTATTTGTTATTCTGATGATTTTTGCTCTTCCTGCATCGGCAGCGGCGCCTTATCAGACATACACATATTCGATAAACGGAACC
>JBJDZF010000136.1:0-4737 GCA_051867855.1 Eubacteriales bacterium | reverse complement strand
TTGAAAGCTTTTGAAAGGGGTGCGGGGGCTGGCGAAACTTTTCACCGAAAAGTTTCCCCCGCATAAACATTAATTATTTCATTTCAAAAAACCGCTTATGATCTCCTCTTCGGCTTCCTTTTCGGTAAGACCGAGGGTCATGAGCTTTATGAGCTGTTCTCCGGCGATTTTACCGATTGCCGCTTCATGGATGAGAGAGGCATCGGGATTTGCAGCCTTGATTTCGGGAATTGCCTCGACCGTGGCGTTATCCATAATTATCGCGTCGCACTCCGTGTGCCCGGAGCATCTGTTGTTTCCGTTTACCCTTGAAATAAACTTCTGTTTGGAATTATCGCGGGCGACCGATCTTGAAACGATGTGCGCGCCGCTGTCCTCCCCGTTCATGCTTACGTCGAATTCGGTTACGGCGTACTGGTTGCCGTGGGTCATGATCTTTTCATGGACAACAAGCACGGCACCGTCTCCGAGCACCGCCTCGGTTTTCCGAACCGTGGAATCCACGCCCTTTATCTGCGCGGTCTCCATCTCCATATATGCGTTTTTCTCGAGACGGGCGTAGGTTGTGGGATTCATGACATTTTTTCCGTTCCCGTCCCCCTCGCCGTAATGCTTTTCAATGTATTTGACACGCGCGTTTTCGGCGAGGTAAAAAGAGTGTATTCCGCTGTGTTCGGAGGTCTCGGAGCCGGAATTGTGTATTCCGCATCCCGCAACTATCACTATGTCGCAGTCCTCACCGATGTGAAAATCGTTATAAACAAGCTCCTTCAGACCGGTTTGTGAGAGAAGCACCGGAATGTGGACGCTTTCTTTTTTTGTTCCGGGCTTTACGTAAATATCTATTCCGGGCTTGTCGGTTTTTTTGACTATTTCAATATTTTCCGTGGAGTTCTTCCCGTAAAGGTTGCCGTTTATTCTCAATGAATATGCTCCGGCAGGCACCTCGTGAATCCCCGCCACCTGCTCTAAAAGCTCTTCTTGTATTCTGTCCATCATCTCTGCACCTCCCCGATGCGGTGACAGCCGCTTCTGACATTGACAAGTCTCGGAAAGATGTCCGACTTTTCACCGTATTCCGCAATCTCTCCGCCCTCGAGCACAATTATCTTGTCGGCAATATCAAGTATGCGTTCCTGATGGGAAATAATGAGTATAGTGCCCTTTGTGCGCTCGTACATTCCCTCAAATACCTTGATGAGATTATTGAAGCTCCAGAGGTCGATACCCGCCTCCGGCTCATCAAAAACAGAAAATTTTGTACCTCGTGCGTTGATCATTGCTATTTCTATGCGCTTCAGTTCGCCTCCCGAGAGTGAGGCATCGACCTCTCTGTCAATATAATCCTTGGCGCAAAGACCGACCTCGGAGAGGTAGGCACAGATATCGGAAAAGCTCGTCTCCTTTCCCGCTGCAAGCGATATCAGACGTTTTACGGTTATTCCCTTGAATATGACCGGCTGTTGAAACGCAAAGCTTATGCCCGCTTTAGCGCGTTCGGTTACGGACATATCGGTGATATCGGTTCCGTCAAGGAAAATGCGCCCCGAGGTCGGAACGATTATTCCTGCAATGAGCTTTGCAAGAGTGGATTTCCCGCTGCCGTTAGGACCTGTGACGGCAACAAAACGATCGGAAATCGAAAGACTGACATTTTTCAGTATTTCTCGTTCTCCGTCGGGAGTATAGGAAACGTTTTTAAGTTCAAGCATATTTTCACCCTGAAAAAGTATAATTACGTAATTCCGGTTAAAAGACAACCAAAGATTATTATAAACCATTTTTCGTTGTTATGCAATAGTTTTGGAGAAAATCGGATGCCGCGGAAATGTCAGGGGGAGATTTTTGCGTATTAAGGCTTGTAAAAAATGTGAAAAGGTGTTATAATTTCTTTGCTCACATTTTTTGTCAGGTACTTTGAATTGTGAGGATTATTACAATTATCAAAAGGCGGTGAACATATACAAAATGGTTGAGACATTTCCTGCGGCGACAATTTCCGAAAAGGGAGAAAAACTCCTCAAAGGCGGTCATATATGGGTGTTTTTCGATGAAGTGCTGAATGTTGACAAGCCGTATAATAACGGAGAACTCGTAAACGTATTTTCAAAAAAAGGAAAATATCTCGGCACCGGATTTATCAATGATGTGTCGAAAATCAAAATCAGAATAGTATCCAAAAATGCAAATGACAAATTTGATGCTGATTTTTGGAGAAGACGCGTGAGATATTCAATAGATTACAGAAAAACCGTGATGGGAACTGATTTCTCGTGCTGCAGATTGATTTTCGGAGAGGCAGATTCGTTCCCGGGGCTTACAGTGGACAGGTTCGGGGATATACTTGTGGCGCAGGTCCTTTCCCTCGGCATCGAGAAAATAAAGGACACAATATTTGAATATATTGTAAAATACCTCACAGAAATCGGCGAGGATATACGCGGAATATACGAGCGTAACGACTCCGAAATCAGAGTGCTGGAAGGCATGGAAAAACACGTGGGATTCTATAAATTTGACGGAGCGTCGGACAATATTCCCACAGTTACAAGTATTGTAGAAAACGGTATAAAATATTCCGTCGATTTCGGAGCGGGGCAAAAGACCGGATTCTTCCTTGACCAGAAGTATAACCGATTGGCGGTGGCGCGAATTGCAAAAGGAAAGCGGGTGCTTGATTGCTTTACACACACCGGAGCGTTCGCGTTGAACGCGGCGCACGCAGGTGCCGAGTCAGTGGTTGCCGTGGATATTTCACGTGACGCGATAAACTGCGCCGAGACAAATGCGCGTCTCAATGCGCTTGATGATAAGATAGACTTCGTGTGTACGGATGTGTTCGATTATCTGCACGGCTTGGAGCAGATGAAAATGCGGAATTACGATCTCATAATTCTCGATCCGCCCGCATTTACAAAGAGCAGAAACACAATAAAGAATGCATTGCGCGGATACAGAGAAATAAACTCGCTTGCGATGAAGATATTGCCGCGTGGCGGATATCTCGCAACGTGTTCGTGCTCGCATTTTTGCAGTGAGTCGTATTTCAAGCAGATGCTTCACAACGCCGCAGAGGACACAGGGGTATCGCTTCGACAGATCGAAGCAAGACAGCAGTCGCCCGATCACCCAATCCTTTGGAATGTCCCCGAGACGGATTATCTGAAATTTTTTGTTTTTCAGATAGTTTGATCACAATATGATAGAACATTGGAAACGTGAGCGTTACTTTAAAATGAGCTGAAAGGGAAAAACATATCGGCTAAAGTTTCACGAAATGTAAATTAATGTAACAAATTCAAGGAAATAACAATATTTAAAAAATAAGGAAATTTTAATCAAAATCGAATATATTGAGTTTATAGGCAGAGAACAATGCCGAAAATCAAGTAGATTTTTGAATGTAGAAAAAATGGCTCAAAAATTGTGTAAATTGAACAAATGAGAAGGAGAATGGACAAAAAAATCACAAAATCCTCTCATCGGGCGATGTGAATGTGAGTTACCGCGAGCTATGAGATCCTGTATTTTACAAATTTGATTGGCGAAAAACCACAAAAATCGGCTCTGATATTGCGGTGATCCGCCCACTTGTGGTGAATTATATTCACATTGCTTCTGCGTGAAATTTTTGTGTGTTAAAATTGACGAATTTTAAAACTTCCGGAAACCTTCGTGGAAATTATAGGATTTTAAGTATTCTTTTGCCTCGTCGGGTCTTGCTTGACATTTTGGTCTTCTTATGATAATATATCGTTATGATTTTTACCGCGTATCGAATCCTCATGACGGGTTCGGTTCGTCGGTTGCAATGTGCTTGCCGGTGCATTGCCTTTGGAGTATTTGTTCAGACTCTTGAATTCCGGTTGTGCAGAATGACACGTTTTGCACCTTTCTTTCCCGGAATGAAAATTGCCTGTTCGCTCATATACTTGTGTATGTACGAGCTGTGCCTTGTGCACAAAGGATACTGCGAAGAGTCAGGTATTTGCCACTTATCCCGTTCCGGTGGACCGGAATCCCTCGCCCGGCATTGAGTGTCGCGGTGAACCATTCAGCAGGAGGAAAATTTAATGAAGAGAACGAAATTTCAGAAAATTACGGCTCTTGCGCTTGCTTTGACCTTGCTTATCGGCGGCGGTGTTGTCAGCACTTTTGCGGCAGAATCGTCCGGCAACGAAACAACGGCACAGAGCATCAGCGAGCTGTTAAATGCGATTTCGTACGGCACATATGCCAAAGGAAATGCCGATGTGCCGCGCGCCGATTCGGAATTGACCATCAGCGCGGTCGAGAAGTATGAATTTCTGGCAAGTGACGGAAAGACATACGATCAGGACAGCGTCCTGACGCAGGAAGAAAAGGACAGCAAAAAGCTGGCTTATGTCGACACGTACGACGGGCGGCAGGGGCTGTATATCCCCGGATCCGGAACCGTGACCTGGACGACCGACAAGGTTTTGTCCACCGCCAAGTACAGCATCGTGATAGATTACTATCCTGTGCAGAATAAGTCTGCATCGGTCGAGCGCGTCTTTATGATAAACGGCAGCGTCCCCTTTGCGGAGGCTCGCTACCTCGTGATGTCCAAGGTGTGGGAGAATGTTTATCCCGACGGAGAATTTGCCCTCGAGGAGGGAGAGAGTGCGGATACATATCTTGCAAAGGCTTCGCAGATCGGCATATCCGCTCGCTCCGAGAAGAGGGACGACGGGAAAACCTACATTATATATAAGA
>JBJDZF010000135.1:0-20617 GCA_051867855.1 Eubacteriales bacterium | reverse complement strand
TGGTCTGTACGACGATAATCGAGACGGGAGTGGACGTCCCGAATGCAAATACGCTTATCGTCGAAAACGCACAGCGGTTGGGACTTTCCCAGCTCCATCAGATACGCGGACGCGTCGGACGCTCTGCAAGAAGGGCTTACGCATATTTCACATACCCGAGGGACAAGACGGTAAACGAGATCGCCACAAAGCGTCTTGAGGCAATAAGGGAGTATGCGGAGTTCGGCGCGGGCTTCAAGATCGCACTGCGCGACCTCGAGATAAGAGGGGCGGGAAACCTTCTCGGCTCGGAACAGCACGGACATCTCGACGCCGTGGGATACGAGCTTTATATAAAACTGCTAAACGAGGCGGTGCTCGAGGAAAAGGGCGAGAAGGTGAAGCCCGACGCGGAATGTACCGTTACGCTCGCGTGCGACGCATATATACCGGAGAAGTACGTTCCTTACCCCGCGCAGAGAATGGGACTTTATAAGCGCATGGCGACAATAGAGAGCACGGAGGACAAGGAGGACATCGTTGACGAGCTTATCGACAGATACGGAAATATCCCGGCGCAGACGATGAATCTTCTCAACATCGCGCTCGTGCGCTCGGCGGCGATAAAATGTTCGGTCAGCAGTATAATCGAGGACGGCGCCGAGGTGAAGATATATCCCGAAAAATTCGATATCGAGATATGGTCTGCTCTCTCCGATGAGTTCCGCGGCAGACTGCGTATGGTCATGGGAGAAAAAGTAAGCGTGAACATGAGAAAGCAGAAAGGGGACGATATCCCGGTGTTGCTGTTTCGGCTGTTCACAAAATATATCGCTCTGCAAAGCGAGAACCAAAATTGATTGTTGTGTGAAGATTGTAGACAAAACGCGGCGGCAGTAGTATAATAGAGCCGTACGCGAGGCGCGGCGAAATTGCGGATTTTCCGCCGCTCCCACAATGAAAGGATTACGCAAACGATGAAAAAAAGGATTTTACGTGCACTCTGTTTTGTTCTCGCCTTGTGCGCCGTCGGCTGTTTTTGCCTTACCGGCTGCTCATCGAAGGGGAAGACACTGCTGAAATATGACGGGGAGACACTGTCGCAGAATATGTATATGCTCTTTCTCTCGCGGCTCAAGGGGACGCTTGCCTCTTCGGATTATTACGGAACCGAGGCGCTTAAGGACAGCTTCTGGGACGCGGTGACGGATGCGGACGGAAGGACGAGAAACGACATTTACAAAGCGCAGATACTCGACAACGCCAAAACATATCTGGCGGCGCTTCATCTGTTTGAGGAACTCGGGCTGAAGCTGCCCGACTCAAAGATCGACGAAATAGACGAAAGGCTCGAGGGGCTTATCGAGGACGACGCCGACGGCTCGAAGAGCACGTTCAACTCAATCCTCTCGGCGTACGGCGCCAATTACCGCGTGTTGCGGGACGCCTACATACTCGAGGCGAAAATATCGTATCTGCGCGATTATCTGTTCGGATCCGACGGCTCACGCATTGCCGAAAACGTGTACGAGGAGTATTATGAGCAGAATTACGCGAGGTTCAAGCAGGTGTTCATCTATACCTACGCTCCGGTATACGTTACCGATGCTGACGGAAACGATGTTTACTATACGTCGGACAATAAGATAGCGTATGACAAAAACGCAAATCAGAAAAAGAACGAGGACGGTGTCACGCAGAGGGACGAAAACGGAGATATCATATATGTCGACGACGAGGGAAAGGTCGCGTACGATAAGGAAAACGGAACGAGAGCCTTTGTGTATGACGAGAACGGGTATGTCCTCACACGCGAGTTCACGCGCGAGGAGCTGATAAACGCCTCCGACCGCGCACAGCTGGTTCTTGAAGAGGCACGCGAGGGGGAGAGCAAAATATTTGATTCTCTGGTGAAGGAGTACAGCGAGGACGAGGGCTCGACGAAATACGCAAACGGGTATTATGTTACAAAGGATTCACAGTATGATTCTCCCGAGGTGATCGAGGCTCTGTTTGAGATGGAGCCGGGAGAGGTCCGCAGGGTGGACTCGGATTACGGTATACATATCGTCATGCGCTACGAGCTTGAAGCGGGCGGGTACGCGCTTGATGACAACTCCGACTTTTTTATCTCCACGACCACGGGAAAATATGTTTTTCTCGACAACCTGATCTCACAGCTGCTTTCTGATTATCTCGACAAGTATGTCGGCGATATCGTCGTTGACGAAAAGCTGCTCGAAGGTATAAATATCAAGAACATCGGGGCAAATTATTATTATTGAGTCTCCGTTTGCGGGAAAATTTGCTCAAAAGGTCTTGACACGGCGCTGTCATTGTGGTAGAATGACGGGCGTAAAAAGAACCGCATAAAAATCAGGGGTGCCGCAAGGCTGAGACGGAGATGCTTCTCCGAACCCTTTAACCTGATACGGATAATGCCGGCGTAGGGAGATAAAATTTTTTCGGGTATCCGGATAGATTATTGACCGCACGGGATTTTCGTGCGGTCGAATTTTTTTATTTTCCGGAGGTGTTTTTCAAAATGAAAAACGAAAAAGTCAAAATTCTTGTTGAGGGAGCCGTCATGGTTGCCCTTGCGACCGTTCTGAGCTATATCAGAATAGTCAAATTCCCGTGGGGAGGCTCGATCACCCTGCTGTCGATGCTCCCGATAATCGTTTTCAGCATCAGACACGGCATAAAGAGCGGATTCGGCGCGGCATTTGTATATTCAGTGATCCAGTTGCTCCAGGGTATAGGGGACGGTCTGTTCGGTTGGGGGCTTACGCCGGTCAGTCTTATCGCCTGCATCTTTCTTGATTACGTTGCCGCATTTACCGTTATCGGTATCGCCGGAATTTTCAGAAAGAAAAAACTCCCCGGCTTTATAGCCGGAACGGTCATTGCCGTTGTTGCGCGCTTTGCGGTCCATTTTTTGAGCGGAGTTCTGCTCTGGCATTCTTACGGAGAGCTCTGGAACGGATTTTCCACGGAGAATACGTACCTTTACAGCCTGCTCTACAACGGCGCTTATATGCTCCCCGAGCTTATTTTCACGATAGTCGGAACAGTAATTCTGTTCAGCGTTCCGCAGACCCGCAGGTTGCTTACGGATTCCGATAAAAGCAACGCATAACGCCGTACTGCGCTTGACAAAGCGGCGCGCTTGTGGTATAATCCGAATGTAACTTCGCCGGACGGTCGCGCGGTATGTTGCCGAAAGGTATTACCGTGAGGAAAGTCCGGGCTTCACAGGGCAGGATAGCTGATAACGTCAGCCGGAGGCGACTCCCGGGAAAGTGCAACAGAAATAAACCGCCCCTTGAGGGTAAGGATGGAAAGGCGAGGTAAGAGCTCACCCACTCCTATGGTAACATAGGTTTGCTGTAAACCCTATCCGAAGCAACACCGTATGCGGACCGCTCGCCCGGCACATGGTCCGCGGGTGGCACGGGGATCTTTCCCCGAAGCCCGATGGTGACATCGGGCGAAGATTGATGACCGTCGATTACAGAACCCGGCTTACAGGCGAAGTTATTTGTTGTTGAATACAGTTTTTAAAAAAGAGGATCTCGACGATCCTCTTTTTTATGCCCAAATCTGTTTCATTCCGGGTCTTATCCAACAATACATAACCAAAAAACAAAAAAGGGCTGCCTCAAACGTTTAAATACTTGCGCTTGAGACAGCCAATTATTATGGGATCTATCAGAAATTACTTAAGCTCTGCGAAGTACTTGATCGTACGAACCATCTGGCTGGTGTAGGAGTTCTCGTTGTCGTACCAAGAAACGACCTGAACCTGATAGGTGTCGTCGTCGATCTTTGCAACCATGGTCTGGGTTGCGTCGAAGAGAGAGCCGTATCTGATTCCGATGATATCGGAGGAAACGAGCTGCTCCTCGGTGTAACCGAAGGACTCGGAGGAAGCTGCCTTCATAGCGGCATTGATTCCGTCCTTTGTGATATCCTTACCCTTAACAACGGCAACGAGAATGGTTGTGGAGCCTGTCGGAACCGGAACTCTCTGTGCGGAACCGATGAGCTTGCCGTTGAGCTCGGGGATAACAAGACCGATCGCTTTAGCAGCGCCCGTGGAGTTGGGAACTATGTTCACAGCTGCTGCACGTGCACGGCGGAGGTCACCCTTTCTGTGAGGACCGTCAAGAACCATCTGGTCGCCGGTGAAAGCATGAACGGTGGTCATGATACCGCTCTGTATGGGAGCGTAATCGTTGAGAGCCTTAGCCATGGGCGCCAAGCAGTTTGTGGTGCAGGAAGCTGCGGAAATGATCTGATCGTCGGGCGTAAGAGTCTTTTCATTAACGCTGTAAACGATAGTCTTGAGGTCGTTTCCTGCAGGAGCGGAAATTACAACCTTCTTTGCACCTGCGTTGATGTGAGCCATGGACTTTTCCTTGGAGCAGTAGAAACCGGTGCACTCGAGAACAACGTCAACTCCGAGCTCGCCCCAAGGGCAGTTGTTAGCGTCCTTCTCTGCGTAGATCTTGATCGTCTTACCGTCGACGGTGATGCTGTCCTCGCCTGCGCTGACCTTGTCCGCGAGAGCGTATCTGCCCTGTGCGGAGTCATACTTGAGAAGATGAGCAAGCATTGCGGGGCTGGTAAGGTCGTTGATAGCGACTACTTCATATCCCTCTGCTCCGAACATCTGTCTGAAAGCGAGACGACCGATACGGCCGAAACCGTTGATAGCAACTTTTACTGACATAGTAAAATTCCTCCGTTTTTATAAATATTTATTTTTGACGACATAATTGCGGCGAGAGTGCGGCAAAACGCGGTGAAACGCATCTGCACAATCCCCACCGAGTATATATTTTAACTCATTTCGGTCCGATATACAAGACTTTTGATTAAAAATTATCAGTTTTGTTAATTTGCACCTAAAACAAGATTAAATACACGTGCTAATGAGCAAATTTACCATTCTGCATGGCTTTTTTATACCTGCCCGAGAGCTTTTGACGCAGGATCATAATGAGAAATGCGGGCATTTTAAACAGAAATTTTGCCCGTCGCGGCTCTTTGAGTATTCTCCAGA
Source organism: Eubacteriales bacterium (assembly GCA_051867855.1). Taxonomy (GTDB): domain Bacteria; phylum Bacillota; class Clostridia; order Oscillospirales; family CAG-272; genus HGM12713. Next base: position 15,570 of record JBJDZF010000135.1, on the reverse strand, counting down.
GCCATTCCGCACCGATTTTACGGAAAAATACGGGCGCGCGCTTTTTTTGTCCCGACCATACGTCAAAGCTTCCGCCGAGTCCCATGGAGAGCTTCAGTGACGGTATTTTGTGCGCGTTGCGGCATATCCATTCCTCCTGGCGCGGAAAACCCATGCAGACAAACAGAATGTCTGGGGCAAGCTCTCTTAAATTCTCGATAAGGCGGCGCTCTTCCTTGCCGGACGGCTCGAAATATCCGTCGTGTGTGCCGCATATGCACAGCCCGGGATATTTTGAACGCATATTCCGTGCGGCTATCTCCGCCACTTTCGGGGCGGCACCGAGGAAAAATACCTTGCTTTGCGTCTGCGCGGCACGCGAGAGAAGATATTCGGCGATGTCGATTCCCGGGAATCTGGCGTGCAGAGGAGTACCGAGGATTTTTGAGGCGAGCACGACTCCCGAGCCGTCGGCAATGATAAGCTCTGCGGAGTTGAGCATTTCCGAAAGTCGCGAATACCTTAAGGCGCCCATTATCATGTCCGGGTTCGGAGTGAAGATTTTCGCGTGAGTCCCGTTTTTCATGAGGTCCTCGAGCGTCCGCGCAAGAGAGGTAAGGGTAGGATTGTCAAACCGTATTCCCAAAATATTTACCGAGTTTTCCATATACTTCCTGATTTTGAGCTTTTTATTCGCTTCATCGCTTGACAAGCGGTGCATAATGCTTTATAATATATTATTATTGTAAGTGACTGTGCAAATCATGCGAAAGGATCAACTTCAAATGTCAAAAGATAAGAAAATGGTCGAGCAGATCACGTCGATGGACGTCGATTTTGCTCAATGGTATACGGACGTTGTAAAAAAAGCCGAGCTTGCGGATTATTCGGGCGTCAAGGGCTGTATGATCATCCGCCCTTACGGATACGCCATCTGGGAAAATATCCAGCATGATCTCGACTCGCGCTTCAAAAGGCTTGGGCACGAGAATGTTTATATGCCGCTATTTATTCCCGAAAGCCTGCTTCAGCGCGAGAAGGATCACGTCGAGGGCTTTGCACCCGAGTGCGCGTGGGTAACTGTCGGAGGTCAGTCCAACCTTTCCGAAAGGCTGTGCGTGCGCCCCACCTCGGAGACCCTTTTCTGTGAGCATTACAAAAATATAATCCATTCCTACCGCGACCTTCCCAAGCTCTACAATCAGTGGTGCAACGTGGTCCGCTGGGAAAAGACGACCCGTCCTTTTCTGCGCACCTCGGAGTTTCTCTGGCAGGAGGGACACACCATGCACGAAAATGAGGAGGACGCGCGCGAGGAGACCCTCAAAATGCTCAAATGTTATGAGGATTTCTATCGCGATACGCTCGCCATTCCCGCGATAACCGGTCGCAAGACCGAAAAGGAGAAGTTCGCCGGTGCAATGGAGACATATACCATAGAGCCGATGATGCACAACGGCGTGGCGCTTCAGGGCGGTACTTCGCACTACTTCGGCGACGGTTTTGCAAAGGCGTTCGGAATAACATATACGGACAGGGAGAACAAGGTCTGCTATCCGCACCAGACCTCGTGGGGAGTTTCCACGAGAGTGATAGGAGCGATAATAATGACCCACGGAGATGACAACGGACTGATACTTCCTCCGAAGGTCGCACCGATTCAGGTCGCGATAATTCCCGTTGCACAGCATAAGGAGGGCGTTCTTGAAAAGGCTTCGCAGCTTCGCGACGTGCTCTCGGAAAAGTTCCGTGTGAAGCTCGACGACAGCGATAACTCAAGTGGCTGGAAGTTCAGCCAGTATGAGATGAAGGGAGTTCCGCTCCGACTCGAGATAGGTCCGAGGGATATAGAGAACAATTCATGCGTGCTTGTAAGCCGTGTAAGCGGTGAAAAGAAAGTGGTCTCGCTCGAAAATATCGTCTCCGAGATCGAGACTGCACTTGAGGACGTACACAATGAGCTGCTTGCACGCGCAGGGGAGAACCTCAAACAGAAAACGCACATTGCGCACGACTATGACGAGTTCCTCGACATTGCCGCCAATAAGCCCGGATTTATCAAGGCTATGTGGTGCGGCTCTGTGGAATGTGAGGATAAGCTCAAGGACGTTACGGGAGGCGTAAAGTCACGCTGTATTCCTTTTGCAGAGGATCATATATCTGACAAGTGCGTCTGCTGCGGTAAGAGCGCAACTCACATGGTCGTCTGGGGCAGACAGTACTGATAATAAGCCGCGGAGCACCGATTTGTTCCGTGTCCGACGGACTGACGCATTTTTCGGGCGCCGGTCCGTCGTTCTTTAAACGCAGAAAACCGAGAGGGGAGGTGGGAGATTGCGTGCTTTCGGTACAGCGATGTCGGAAAGGATCAAGAGAATGGACCCGACGCTTTTCATATGTACTACCGTGCTCTCCATGATGAGCCTCCTTACGATATTCGGAGGCATGGATAACTTCGGAAAGACCAAGTTTGTCATGCAGTTCGCCATGACCGTGATCGGGTTTGTCCTTGTTTTCCTGCTCGCCAACCTCGATTACAGATATATAGTGGACAAGCTGTACATAGCCATGTTTCTCGCCTCGGTGCTCTTTCTCGCCGTGACGCTGGTTTTCGGAATCAGCGGCGAGAACATGGAAACGTCAAACCGCAGCTGGCTGACGGTAATAAGGATAGGGAGCTTCAGAATATCCGTACAACCGTCCGAGTTTGTAAAGCTGACATTTATCTGCACCTTTGCAAAGCATCTCGATATGGTAAAGGGCAGGGTGAACAAGCCGCTTGTGTTGCTCGGGCTTCTTGCGCATGCGGGTGTCATAATCGGTCTGATCCTGATTTCGGGCGACCTCGGAGTTGCTCTCGTTTATATCGGGATCGTGTTCGTAATGCTGTTTTGTGCGGGTCTTTCTCTGTGGTATTTTCTCGGAATTATTGCGATTGTTGCGCTCCTGTTTCCGATTTTGTGGGAGCATATGGCGGTATACCAGCAGCAGAGGATACTGGTGGGATTTAACCCCGAAAGCGACCCGTTCGGATACGGTATGCAGCCGCTGATGAGCAGGGAGGCGATCGCAAACGGAGGACTGCTTGGCAAGGGACTGTTCGGGGGAAGCGTTTACGAAGAGCTTGCCGCCTCTCACACGGATTTCATATTCGCGACCGTGTGTGAAAAATTCGGGTTGCTCGGCGGAGCACTCGTTATAATAACCATATGCGTCATAGTGATACGCATAATGGTGATAGGGGCGCGCTGTAAGGATTTTATGGGACGGCTGATCTGCTTCGGCGTCTGTGCCATCTTCATTCTGCAGACTCTTGAGAGCGTGGGAATGAGCCTTGCGCTGATACCTGTCGTGGGCATCACATTGCCGTTTATGAGTGCGGGCGGCTCCTCAACACTCGCACTGTATATGATAATAGGCGTTGTACACAGCGTTTGCGCTCACGAAAAGAAATTCTATTTCAGCAGAGACTTGTAATACTTGTAATAAATATCCTCCCGTCAAAATATAATTCAGTAGAACTATATGACGGGAGGATACCTTATGTTTATCTATTCGCTCAGGGCAAGCACGCTGAAATTTTTTGCCGTTATCTGCGTTGCGCTTGTGACCTTAATAACTCTTATAGCGTTTATTCCCACGTTCGGAGACGCAACGTCTGCGTCTGCCGACACTCTTTCAAAGTCGGTGTCGTACAATTTTGAAAAAATCAAGAGCAACGATGACAGGGTGGCGTTGTTGAGTCAGTTTGGCTGGACGGTCAAAAACGACCCCGTACAGAGCGTCGAGGTTACAATTCCGTCCTCTTTCGATAAGATCTTTACGGGATACAACGAGATACAGAGACGGCAGGGACTCGATCTGTCCAAATACAAGAACAAAAATGTTATGCGCTATACATATGAGGTGACGAATTACGACGGATATGAAGGTACCGTTTATGCCAATGTACTCGTGTACCGCAACAGGGTTGTCGGCGGCGATATTTGCAGTGCCGACGTAAGTGGGTTCATTCACGGATTTGTAAAATAATGTAAACCTTGGGTGAGGGTGACGGGGAGTTCGCAGCTTGCGCGCGAGCTCTCCGTTTTTTTTGCGGGATAGCAGACAGATAAAATACAAATTAATGTAAATAATTCGCTCAAAATAATTGAAATACTACTTTCAATGTGCTATAATAACAATATAGTATGCTTATCGGCGGGAAAGTGTGCTTTCTCCGGGTTCTGCCTTCGTTTGAAAAGGAGTTGAAAAATGGAAGCCCTTGTCAATGCGTGGAATGCCTTCGTGGTATTTTTCAGAGATTATGTTTTGAGCACCGTCAGGGAGATCGGTTTTACCGATATCCTTGATATTGTCATACTTGCGTTTATACTTTACTTCCTGTATGCTTTTGTGCGGGACAGACGTGCGGGTAAGCTGATGCTCGGTCTTTTGCTTATACTCGGGCTTTTTGTCCTCAGCTCCGTACTTAATATGTATGCCCTGAAGTATGTTTTCCAGAATTTTTATCAGATAGGGCTTATAGCAATACTCATAGTTTTTCAGCCGGAGCTGCGCGCGGCGCTCGAAAAGGTCGGCGGAACGCCTTTTTCGGGACTTCGCAGCATAACCTCGGATTCGCGGGAGCTTGCAACGCTGAATTCAGAGATCGAGGGGATCTGCAACGCAGTCAGCGATCTGTCACGTGACAAGGTCGGGGCGCTTATTGTCATAGAGCGCACGACAAAGCTCGGAGAATACATCAAATCGGGAGTTATCGTGGATTCGGTGATCTCACCGTATATCATACGCAATATATTCTTCAACAAGGCGCCGTTGCACGACGGAGCGGTGATCGTGCGCGACAACAGACTGTACGCGGCAGGATGCTTTTTGCCGCTCTCGACAAAGGAAGATATAAACAAGGACCTCGGAACACGGCACAGGGCCGCCATAGGTCTCTCTGAAATAAGCGACGCGATAATAATCGTCGTTTCGGAGGAGACGGGAACGATATCCCTTGCCGTCAACGGAAATCTGAAGCGTAATTTCAATTACAGCTCGCTCAAGCAAGAGCTTAACAATATGCTCTCGCCCCATTCACAGGCAGAACACGTCAAGAGGCATATTAACAAAAACAAAGAGAAAAAATAATTTTTCATCAATTCCAGAAAACAGTTTCACAAGACGGAGCCGCAAACGGTTTTTCTGATTCAACCAAGGCGGCAACGGCATATTTGCCTTGTGGGGGTACCCATATTCCGCCGGAAAGGAAGCTTTCGCGCAAAGAAAGCTATGGTTACAGGATATGAAAAAAGATAAAATATCCGCAGTCGACTACGACGGCGGCGACGGCAGCTATGTCGTCAAAAATAACAGAAAGCTGAATATCATAGCTTTTGTGGTCTGCCTTTTGCTTGCGTTCTTCATATGGGTGTACGTCATGAATGTCGAAAACAGCGACTACACCAAAACTTTTTCCGTCGATGTGTCGGTGAGGGGAGAGGAAGCTCTGTACGAAGCCACCTCGCTCAGCGTTTTCGGAAAACCGTCGGCGCCCGTAAATATCACGGTGCAGGGTATCAAGGCGGATGTGGAAAAATATGCCCCGGAAGATTTTATTGCCTATATAGACGTTTCAGCCATAGACAAGGTGGGATTGGCTTCGCTGATAATCGCCGTGGAGACGCCGTCGGCGGCAATAAATGTGATTTCGGTTGACCCTGCCGCCGCAAATATACACATTGATTTTGAGGCAACCGCTTCGGTAAAGCTGATCCCGGTCTCTTCCTCGGATTCCGACTTAACATTTGAGGCAAGCACGGATCACATCGGTATTTCGGGAGCCAAGGCATATGTCGACAAGGTAGCTTATGCAACGCTGACGGCGCATAACACGTCTGTTTCGGACGGAAATGATTCGGCTTCCCCTACGGATGTCAGATTTTATGACGCAAATGATGTTCCCGTTCCTTCGGCATATTTAACTGCCGATGTGTCCGGAATCACGGTGAAGGTTACGGACGTCGGAGGACTCAAGGGTTAAAATCGGAAGAAGAGTTTATGGGCTGCCGTTTAACTCGGGCAGCCCTGTGCGTTTTTCAGGTCAAGGAATGCCTTCGTTCGGAGTGTATTCCGGGTCGCGGGTGCGGCTTTTATCCAATTATTAAAATTTGCGCCGACGGCGCTGTGGGGAGACTGATGTCATACATAAACAGAAAAAGAAAGTGGCTGCAAAGCTATACTGTGGGGGATGCCGCCGCCGATTCGGCAATCGGACTTATATCCGAAGAATTGCACATACCGTATCTTATGGCAGTCTTGCTTTTCAACCGCGGATATAAAACTCCGGGGGACGCCGGGAGCTTTCTGCATTTCGAAACGGCGGATTTTCACGACCCGTTCCTGATGGCGGATATGGACAGGGCGGTCGGACGAATAGATGCGGCGATCGAAAATAAAGAAAAAATATTCATCTACGGAGATTACGACGTTGACGGAGCTACCTCCGTCAGTATGCTTTATCTGTATCTTACCTCCCGCGGGGCTTCCGTTGGGATCAAGATTCCGAGAAGAGACACAGAGGGGTACGGCGTCTCGCGCGACGGAGTAAAGGCTATTGCCGAGTCCGGAGCCACGCTTATTATCACTGTCGACACGGGAATCACCGCAACGGAGGAAACCGAATATGCCTCTGCGCTCGGAGTCGACATTGTCGTCACCGACCACCATGAGTGTCGCGGAGAGCTGCCGCGTGCGTGTGCGGTCGTAAATCCGCACCGTCCCGACTGCCGCTATCCGTTCAAGGAGCTTGCGGGTGTAGGCGTGGTGTTCAAGCTTATCTGTGCCTGCGAGACCGCGCGGTGCAGGAAATCCGGCATACCCGTTATCGACGGAATGAGGCAGGTATATTCGGAATACGCGGATCTTGCCGCGATAGGAACGATAGCCGACGTTATGCCGCTGACAGATGAGAACAGACTAATTGTGTACATCGGGCTGAAGCGGATAAAGGATGCTCCGCGTAAGGGCCTTGCCGCACTGATCGACGCGGCGAGCAACAATACGCGCGCGGGTGCGGCTGATACCAAGAGCGCAAACAAGAGAAAGATCAACTCCGGCTTTATCGGTTACGGAATTGCCCCGAGGATAAATGCGGCGGGACGTATCGGAGACGCGCTGACTGCGGTCAAGCTCCTTTTGAGCGACAATGACGAGGAAGCTCGCGCATATGCCGAAGAGCTTTGTGAGATAAACCGTGTGCGCCAGACGGAGGAAAACAGAATTGCGGGACAGGCGTACGAGCTTATAGAGGAAGGCGGACTTGCCAAGACCGACAAAGTGATAGTCCTTGCGGACAATAACTGGCAGCAGGGCATTGTCGGAATAGTGGCGTCGAGAATTACAGAGAAATACGGACTTCCGTCGATCCTGATATCCTTTTCTCCGTCACAGGACAAAACGGAGCTTGGAAGTGACATCGGAAAGGGGTCCGGGCGCAGCATAAAGGGCATGAACCTTGTCGAGGCGCTCGGTTACTGCGAAGGGCATCTCGTGAAATACGGCGGACATGAGCTTGCGGCGGGACTTACGATACAAAGATGTGAGCTGGAGGCGTTCAGAAGCGCGATAAACGAGTATGCATCAAAGGTGCTTTCGGAGAAGGATTTCGAAATCGAGCTTTGTGCGGACTGTGAGATCGAAATGAAGGACCTGACTCTGGAGCTTGCCCACAATATATCGGCACTCGAGCCATTCGGGGTGGGGAACCCATCTCCGCTGTTTATCATGAGAGACGTGACAGTGACGAAGATCATACAGATAGGCGGAGGCAAGCACACGAAGCTGTTGCTTACGAAGGACGGAATTTCGGTTTACGGAATGTTATTCGGCGTCTCTGCGGGAGGACTGGAATTCGGTGCGGGGGACGTCATAGATGTCATGTTCAATGTCGACGTAAACGAGTTCAGAAATGTCAGCACGGTGCAGATGATAATAAGCGACGCACGGATATCGCGCTCATTTTCGGATATGATGGAATCGCAGAGGGCGCGCTATGAGGAGATACGGAACGGCGGGGAATACGACAGCTCCGAAGAGATCATTCCCGACAGGGACGATTTTGTACGTGTCTATACCGCTTTGAGAAGAGAGTTTCGCGCGGGAGTAAACGTAATTGACGAGCAGACGCTCGGGCGGCTTGTCAACTCGTGCGAGGGAAAAACGATAAATTACATTAAGCTGCAATATATACTGCGTATACTCAACGAGATAAAGATATGCAGTATTGAACAGCTCGATGGGGATATTTACAAATTTGAAATCATATACAGCACATCCAAAACAAGCATAGACAAATCGTCTATACTCAAAAAGCTTAAAAATCAGTGCAGGGATCGCACAAAATTCTGAATGATATTTGTTTATCAGGAAAGCATGGTTGGTTATGGCGGAAGAAATTCATACCGATATAAAAAGACTGCTTGACATACTTCGTGCAACGGGTAAAAAATACGACACGGACAAAATAGTCCGTGCGTACGAATATGCCGCAAAGCTACACGACGGGCAGTTCAGAGCCAGCGGTGAGCCGTATATCTCTCACCCTGTGGCGGTCGCGGAGATCGTCGCGGGGCTTGAGCTTGACACGGATTCCATCTGTGCGGCACTGCTTCACGACACGGTGGAGGACTGCGCCGACAAGACCGACCTGAGGGCGATCGAGAAGCAGTTCGGAAAAGACGTGTCGGTCCTTGTGGACGGACTTACGAAGAATATACCGCTCAACATCGAGGACAAGGAAGAGGCGCATATCGAGAATATCCGTAAAATGCTGCTCGCCATGTCCAAGGATGTCAGAGTTATTTTCATAAAGCTCTGCGACAGGCTTCACAATATGAGGACGCTTGACGCAAAGCCCGACGAAAAGCGCAGGCAGACTGCGCACGAGACGATGCAGGTATATGCTCCGCTCGCACACCGGCTCGGTATGCAGAAGATAAAGCAGGAGCTTGAAAATCTCGGACTCAAGTACCTCGATCCCATAGGATACGAGGAAATTCAGAAATATATAGAGGAAAAGTACGGTCAGAGCGTAAATCTGATCGAGAACGTAAGGCGGCAGGTCGACGCCAAGTTGCGCGAAAACAATATTCATTTCTCGCTCGAGGGAAGGATCAAATCGGTTTACAGCATTTACAGAAAAATGTTCACCCAGAACAAGAGCTTCGACGAGATATACGACTTCTATGCTCTGCGAATCATAGTCGATACAGAGCTTGAATGTTATACGGCGCTCGGACTGATACACGAGATGTTCAAATCCGTGCCCGGGAGATTCAAGGACTATATTTCCACACCGAAATCAAATATGTACCAGTCGCTTCACACGACCGTTATCGGTCGCGACGGGATCCCGTTCGAGGTCCAGATAAGAACGTGGGAAATGCACCATATCGCCGAATACGGTATAGCCGCCCATTGGAAGTACAAATCCGGAGAGAAGTCCAAGGAGGAGATCGACAAGAAGCTCGAGTGGATAGCAAAGCTCATCGAGACAGAGGACGGTGCACGTGATCCGGATGAATTCCTCCATGCCATCAAGACCGATATTTTTCAGGACGAGACCTTTATATTTACGCCCAAGGGCGATGTAATAGCGCTCCCGCAAGGCTCGACTGTGATAGACTTCGCGTATGCCATACACTCTGGCGTCGGCAACTCGATGATTGGAGCTAAGATAAACGGAATGATAGTGCCCATTGACCGTGTCCCGCAGAACGGTGAAATAGTGGAGATCCTGACCTCTCCCTCCTCACGCGGACCCAGCAGAGACTGGCTCGGCATTGTCAAGACCAGCGAGGCACGAACAAAGATCCGCGCTTGGTTCAAGAAGGAAAAGAGAGCGGATAACATCGTGTCCGGAAAATCGATGGTCGATGGCGAGCTTAAGCGCTTCGGCCAGTCGTATACAGAGGCACAGAGGAATGAGATCGCGGCGAATGTCGGTCAGCGTATCGGCTTTATGAGTTGTGATGACCTTTACAATACGCTCGGCTACGGAGGCATGGCAATATCCAAAATATCCGCCAAGCTCCGCGAGGAATTCGACCGAGTGGTAAAGCCCTCGGAGCCGGAGCACCTTGAGATAACCGAGGCGCAACAGATCAAAACTGCCACGCCGAAGAATATTAAATCTAACAGCGGAATCGTTGTCGACGGTGCGCACGGGTGCCTTGTCAAGTTTGCGCGCTGCTGTAATCCGCTTCCCGGAGACGAAGTGATAGGCTTTATAACCAAGGGCTACGGCATATCGATACACAAGCAGGACTGTCCGAACGTCGTGTCCGGCAGAAGCAATCCCGCAAATGCCGACCGTTGGCTGGAGGCGCACTGGGAGACCGGAGACCCGGCGTCGCAGAACGATATTTATGAGGCGCAGATAAGGGTATACGTTTACGACCGCATGGGAATACTTGCGGATATATCCGTGGCACTTGCCGAAATGAAGGTGTTTATTTTGCAGATAAACACGGTGAGAGACTCGGAGGACAGGATGATCGTAAACCTGAAGATAAGCTGTAAAAACGTCGACCACTATCGCTCGATAGTATCAAGACTCAAATCCCTTGACGGAGTTATCGACGTTACCAGAGGATTTTCGTGATGTACCGGAGGGCGGAGCTATGACGGCGGTTATTCAGAGAGTAAGCGGGGCGAGCGTCTCGGTTGACGGCGAATGTGTCGGTCGGTGCGGGCGCGGTCTGCTTATACTTCTCGGCGTGGCACGCGGAGATACGCGCGACGATGCCGATGCGCTTGCAAGGAAAATAAAGAATCTGCGCATCTTTACCGATGAGAACGGTAAAATGAACCTTTCGCTGACCGATGTGCGCGGAGAGGTTCTCGTTGTATCCAATTTCACGCTTCTCGCTTCGTACAGACACGGGAACCGACCGGATTATATGAATGCGGCGTCTCCTGATGAGGCAAAGGAGCTGTACGGGTATTTCAAGGAGCGTATTGCCGACGGCGCCGCTCATGTCGGGAGCGGTGTCTTCGGCGCCCATATGGAGGTTTCGATGACGGGAGACGGTCCCGTAACCCTTGTGCTCGAGAGCAGTGTGCTTTTGAAAAAAATATTGTAAGGATCGGTCTTTTCAATGAAAATTATTATCGAATCACCGATAAACAAATATTATGTGCAGACGCTGTGTATGATCTTCTTTCCGGGTGAAAAATTCGGAGATGATACGGAGGCAGCAGAGGGTACGCCGTGCCTGCGTCTGAAGACGTCGGAGGACGAGGGCGGAGTGTGCGCTTATGCGAAGGTTTGCTGCGGGGACAGGCAGTGCGACGCTGAAAGGCGTGCGGATTTTTGCGATGGCAGGACCCGTGAGCGCACGATGAAGCTCGCGGTGGGGCTTGCGGTGCTTGCCTGTTGCGGAGAGCTTTTCGGATACCGTCCGTCCTGGGGAATGCTTGTCGGGGTCAGACCCTCGAAGGTGGCGACGGAGCTGCTTGACTCGGGGATGAGCAAAACGAGAGCAAAGAAGATCCTTACAAGCGATTACCTTGTCATACCGAAAAAGGCGGCGCTTGCCGTGGACGTGGCGCTGACGGAAAAGAGAATAGCCGGGCAGGTCTCACCTCGGGATTGCAGTGTTTATATCTCAATACCCTTCTGTCCGTCGCGATGCACATACTGTTCTTTCGTATCATATACTTCACAGAGACTGCTTTCGCTTATCCCGGAGTATCTCCAAAGACTTCTGCATGACATAGAGTCGAATTTCAGAATAATAAACGACCTCGGGCTTGACGTTAAATCCGTTTATATCGGAGGCGGGACTCCCACCGTGCTTGATTGTGCGCAGCTTGATGCTCTGCTTTCAAAGGTATGCTCGCTGACAGACGTCTCACGTCTGGGTGAATTTACGCTTGAGTCCGGCAGACCCGATACAATTACAGATGAAAAGCTTGCGATAGCGAAGGAGCACGGAGTGACGCGCGTTTGCGTCAATCCGCAGACGCTTTGCGACGATCTGCTTTGCGGAATTGGGCGAAACCATACGGTGAAGCAGTTTTACGAGGCATACGAGGCGGCGAGAAGGTCGGGGATCGCAACGGTGAATGTCGATCTCATAGCGGGACTTCCCGGGGACAATTTCAAGAGCTTCTCCAATACCTTTGACAGTATTCTCGCACTCGAGCCCGAAAATATTACGGTACATACCTTCTGCGTCAAGAAATCCGCCGAGATACGCAAGCAGAATTCGAGCATCTATTCCTTCAGGGATACTGAAGTGGGAAAGTGCGTTGACTATTCGCAGATAAAAGCAATGCAGAACGCATATATTCCGTATTATATGTATAGACAGAAGAATGCGGTGGGAAACTATGAAAACGTGGGCTTTTCCAAGGAGGGGCACGAGGGGCTTTACAATATATACATGATGGAAGAGCTTCACTCCATATTCGCCTCCGGTGCCGGAGCCGTGACAAAGCTTGTCGACAATACGCCGCCGGACGGGGATAAGAATACGAAGAAGATAGAGAGGCTCTTTAATCAGAAATACCCGTACGAGTATCTCCGTGAGGACAGAAGCGAAGATTTTTACCGTGCGGCCGTAAAGTTTTACGAAGAGCATAAGATGCTGTGAGTAAGCGTGGGAGCGCAGTATAACTGCGTATTGAATGATGCACCGGGCAGGGCGGGGCATGGCATAAAACAGGTGCCGGCGCGCCGGAGTACCCGTGCGGAGGTGCTGTGAAATTATGATCAGATATGCAAAAATCAATTATGCTTCAAAGAAAGAAGCGGAGACTGCGGTTCGCGCGTGCGAGAACGGCTTCGGAGAGAGACTGGGGGAGATAGCTGACGATGTATGCGGTGTGCGGGATCTGCGTTTGATAACGCTAACGGGGCCCACCTGTTCGGGAAAAACGACTGCGGCAAAAAAGCTTGTTTCCTGCTTCGCCGATCATGGCAAAAGAGTCAATATAATATCGATTGACGATTTCTACCGCAACAAGGACGAATTGCGGAAAATCTCCGAAATGAAAGGAATGAAATCGATCGACTACGAATCTGCGGACACTATCGACCTGCCTGCGCTTCATCACTTTGTCGACGAGATATTCGACCGCGGTATGCCGCAAGTTCACTGTCCGACCTTTGATTTTGTCAGGGGCGAACGTACGGGATACCGGACAATAGGGTGCTCCGAGGACGACGTGTTCGTGTTTGAGGGAATACAAGTGCTGTATCCGCAGGTTACACAGATATTTTCCGAGTATGATTTCCGAAGCGTATATATATGTGCCGAGAGTTCGATAGACGCAGGCGGCATAATCTTTGAGGCGAACGAAATACGGCTATTGCGCAGACTTGTGAGAGACAGCAATTTCAGAGGCTCCGACGCTGACTTTACGTTCGGACTGTGGCAGAATGTACGGCACAACGAGGACGTAAATATTTTTCCGTTTGCGGACAGCTGCCATTATCATATAGATTCCGTGTTCTCGTGTGAAATCTCATTGCTCAAGCCATATCTTGAGATTATTCTGCACTCTGTCGGAGAGGGCAGCCCGTATTACGTTTACGCGCAGGGGATATTGTCAAAGATCTCTCCGATAGATGCTATACCGTGCGACCTTTTATCCCCCGATTCACTCTATCACGAATTTATATGACGGTCGGAGTAGCTGCGCCGCATCGGCGCACGGCGCTCCGACTCCGACGGTAGCGACACTCTTCCGTGTGCCCTTATAGAATACATAAAAGTAATACCGCGCCTCGCATCTGAATAATATTTGAGTGTGCGGTACAAATTTTATTTATTATGCGGGGTGTAGGTTTGAAGTCGGGTGTTACGGGAGAGAAGCGCGGAGCCAAAAAATTCATGTCGGGAGTCTTTGTGCTGTCGCTGTCGACTGTGCTTGTCAAGGTTATCGGACTTGCGTACAAGATTCCCATGCTGTCATATCTCGGCGCACAGGGAATGGGATATTTCAATTCCGCGTACGAAATATATGCGCTTCTTTGCGTAATATCCACGGCGGGATTGCCCGTTGCTCTCTCTATGCTCGTGTCGTCGTATAACGAGGCGGGACAGATCGGGCGGATACGTTCGGCGTACCGTACCGCTCTGGGCATTTTTATGTTTCTCGGTATATGCGGCAGCGCGCTTATGTTCCTCTTGGCAGGAAAAATATCCGCCGCCATCGAAAACGAAAACGCATATTATTCTCTTATCGCCATCTCTCCTGCACTCTTGTGCGTGTGCCTGTCAAGCGCGGTCAGAGGATATTTTCAGGGCTTTCACTGTATGTATCCTACGGCGATCTCACAGCTCATCGAGGCTGTGGGAAAGCTGGTGTTCGGAATATATTTCGCCACGTTTGCAATCGGCAGAGGATATGCGGTGCCTGTTGTTGCCGCATTTGCCGTTGCAGGTCTTTCGCTCGGAACCTTTGTGTCGGCGCTTTATCTGTGCATACTCAAAGCAGTAAAGGGCAAAAAATACGAGCGCCGCGCGGAGATCGGTGAAAACGGTACCGTGAGTACCGGCGCATACGGTATGGGCGGAAATATCGGAACGCTTTTGAAAATAGCCGTTCCGATAACACTCAGCTCGGCGGTGCTCGGCGTAACGAGAATAATAGACATGGCGCTCATCATGCGCAGGCTTCAGGATATCGGATACACCTCGGGGGCTGCCAACAGCATTTACGGCTCTTATACGACGATAGCCGTGCCTGTTTTCGGGCTGATTCCGTCGCTCATTACCCCGATATCACTCGCGCTTGTTCCCGCCCTGTGCGCCGCGATCGAGAGAAGATCCGAGCGGGAACAGGCAGACGTGCTTGAGAATTCCGTGAGACTTACCGTGATTTTCGCCATGCCATGTTCCTTTGGTATCACGCTGTATGCAAAGCAGATAATAACACTGCTCTTCCCGGGAGCTGTCGCGGAGACGGAATTTGTAGCTCCGTTGCTCTCCGTGCTCGGAATGTCGGTGTTCTTCGCCTGCATGATAACGACTACAAACGCCGTGCTTCAGTCCTACCGCAAGACCATGCTCCCGATCATATCCATGGCGATAGGCGCGGCGGTCAAGATAGCGGTGGCATATATACTCATAGGAATACCGTCAATTAATATTTACGGTGCTCCGATAAGCACGTTTATATGCGACGCGGTAATAACGGTGCTAAATCTGTATTTTATACACAGAAAGGCGCCCATGAAAGGCTCCGTGTACGCCGTCTACGTAAAACCTCTTATCGCCTCGGTAGTGTCAATGCTTGCTTCCGTCGCAGTGTATTATCCCGTTTCCGTTCTTGCCCCGGCGTCACGTGCGGCATTCCTTTGCGCAGTGTTCACGGGGGCGGTGGCGTATGTCGTTATATCGATATTGATACGCTCCGTCACCGCGGAGGATATTGCAATGTTGCCCGGAGGAGAGAAAATTAATCGGATCCTCGGACCTGTTCTGAAGTGCGTCGAAAAAAAGGGCAGAGTGGGAGGCGGAGAGCCGCGAAGCTTTTAATCGGATATATTACCGTTGCATAGCCCGTCAGGGCAGAAAGGAATAAAAAAGAATG
>JBJDZF010000134.1:0-20636 GCA_051867855.1 Eubacteriales bacterium | reverse complement strand
GATGATAACTTTTTCAAATAATCTCTCAATTACTCTCTTGCTCTTATATTTGACCAAATAGAACACTAAAGAATGACCGTCTTCATCAGTACCGTTAATTGAGGCGTTTTCAACTAATTTGTCAAAAAGCTCAACATCATCATTTTTGGCACAAAATTCGGTTTTTGACATAACAATAATTTCTTTTTCTGGTGTCTTTCCCATCATCAAATAATCAATGCTTACACCAAATAACTCAGATAAAGCAGGAAATTGTGATATTTCGGGAAGCCCCACCTCACTTTCCCATTTACTTATAGCTTTATCGCTGACATTTAATTTTTCGGCAAGTTCTACTTGCGTCCAGCATTTTGCCTTACGTAAATTTGCAATAGTCTTTCCGATACTATGTTCACTCATATCATTCAACTCCTTTTTTGTAGTTTTATTGTAACAAATACAGCTGAAAAAGTAAACCTACTTATAATCTACACGGAAAATAAAGTTTTTTATTTTAAAAAGTACAACTCTACGGATAGTAGAACATAAAAATTATACCATAATCTGTTCTTCATAGATAATCATTACATAGGCGGTCAATACGTCTGTATTCATCTTGAAGTTTAATATTTAAGCCCGGCATAAAATCTCTGAAAATAGTACAAGGGGCTGTCTCAAATGCTAATACCAAGCGTTTGAGACAGCCCCCAAAAACAAATCAATTACTTCTCCTCGCCGGCGGCTTTACCTGCCGCATATCCGGCGATGATCGACTGAAGGTCAATACCGGTTGACTCCTTAACGCCGTCGATGATCTGGGACGCGCTGTTGATCACGTCTTTTACAAGCTTTGTGGAATTTCCGTCGCCGTACATTACGATTTTATCGGTCTGCGCCAAGGGAGATGCGGCATTTTTGACTATCTCGGGCAGTGCACCGAGGTACATTTCGAGCACGGACGCCTCACCCATCTTCTTCTGTGCCTCTGCCTTCTTCTCGATGGCTTCCGCTTCGGCAAGTCCCTTTGCACGGATACCTTCCGCTTCCTGCTCCATTGAGAATCTCAAAGCCTCTGCCTCTGCCTTTTTAGCCTCAGCCTGACGCATAGCCTGATACTTCGCGGCATCAGCTTCTCTCTGTGCCTTGACAAGCTCTGCTTCAGCCTCATACTTCTGCGCCTCTGCATCGCGCTGACGCTTGATAAGCTCTGCCTCTGCCGACTTTTCCGCCTGATACTTCATGGCATCCGCCTGCTTCTTGATGTCCGCGTCGAGCTGCTTTTCCTTTATGAGAATTTCCTTCTCGGCAAGCTCTGCTTCCTTCTCGCGCCTTGCGATGTCTGCATTCGCCTTGGTTATCTCTATCGTCTTACGCTGATTTTCCTGCTGTATCGAATACGCAGCGTCTGCCTCCGCCTTCTTTGTATCGGACCTTATCTGCATTTCTGCCTGCTGAACGGAAAGTGCCGCGTTCTGCTCGGCGATCTTCTTCTCCGCCTCGACACGGATGGCGTTTGCCTCCTCCTGCGCGTTTGCGGTGGCAATGGATATATCTCTCTGCGCGTTTGCCTTTGCTATCTGCGCATTCTTACGTATCTGCTCGACATTGTCGATACCCATATTCTCGATCGTTCCCGCCGCGTCCTTGAAGTTCTGAATGTTGAAGTTCACAACCTCGATTCCGAGCTTTTCCATATCGGGCACGACATTTTCGGTAATCTTCTTTGCCACGCCCTGTCTGTCCTGAACCATCTCCTTGAGTCCTACGGAACCGACGATCTCACGCATATTACCCTCAAGCACCTGCGTGACCAGGGCAATAAGCTCCTGCGAACGCATACCGAGAAGAGACTCCGCGGCGCGCTTCAGCAGCTCGGGATCCGAAGATATTTTGACGTTTGCCACGCCGTCGACCGAGACGTTGATGAATTCGTTTGTCGGCACCGCTTCCGATGTCTTAACATCGACCTGCATAACGCGCAAAGTCAGCTTGTCGACTCGCGTAATGAACGGGAATCTCCATCCCGCGCGTCCGATAAGGATCCTTCTTTTTCCGAGTCCCGATATTATGTAAGCCGTATCGGGCGGAGCCTTAAGATATCCGGCAAAGAAAAATATCAAAACCAGAGCCGCGATTCCAACTGTAATTGCAATAGTCATATTACCCTCCCTGCCGCCACAGGCGGCTCAAATAAATATTGAAATTGCTCGTATCTGCATTGCAGATCAAGATGGTATGGACTCCATTTTGAGAGCAATTCGGGCGCGAAAACGTACTTCACCCGAGGACATTCAATACTTTCACGCTGCCCTCCTCTTCCGGCATTGTCAAATACTGTTTTTTCCGGTACAGACAATATATGCCGATTGTTCTTTTTTTATTATAACATACTTTAATCGTTTTGTCAAAAAGATTTACAAAATACCTTATTTTTTCAGTTGAAAAAAGCTCTCATTTGTGTTACAATGTCGGTGTTTGAATATAATGAAGGAGAAAAACGGATATGTTTGATATAAAAAGGAAAAAGAATCTCAATCCGACCGTAACACTGATGGATATTTACGCTCCGAATGTTGCCGCAAAAGCAGAGCCGGGACAGTTCATAATTCTGCGCACCGATGAAAACGGAGAACGTATTCCCCTTACGGTCGCGGATTATAACCGCGAGTCGGGAACCGTTACGATAATCTTCCAGGTCGTAGGAGCCACCACCGAGAAGCTTAATCATATGTCGGAAGGCGAATGCCTGCATGACTTTGTCGGTCCGCTCGGCAAAGCGACCGAAACCGAGGGAGTTAAGAAAATTGCCGTTGTCGGAGGCGGCGTGGGATGCGCCATTGCCCTTCCCGTAACAAAGAAGTTTTTCGAACAGGGCGCAGAGGTACACGCCATAGTCGGCTTCAGAAACCGTGACCTCGTGATACTCGAGGACGAATTCAGGTCGTCAAGCTCAAAGTTTGTCATGATGACGGACGACGGAAGCTACGGCGAAAAAGGACTTGTGACCGACGCACTGCGTAAGCTTATCGAGGGCGGCGAGAAATACGACGAGGTCATTACCATCGGTCCTTTGATCATGATGAAATTCGTTGCAAAGCTCACCGCCGAGTACGGCATCAAAACCATTGCCTCTATGAATCCCATAATGATCGACGGTACCGGAATGTGCGGCGGTTGTCGTCTCAGCGTCGGCGGTAAGACAAAATTCGCCTGCGTCGACGGTCCCGATTTTGACGCACACGAAATAGATTTTGATGAGGCGATTGCAAGAAGCTCCATGTACAAACCCTTTGAACGCAAGGCTCACGAGGATACCTGCAATCTGTTTAAGGGCGCGCTCGGCTGATGCGCACGCCATAGTTAAGTTGAAAGGAATTGATATCTGTCATGCCAAATATGTCAATGAAAAAGAACGAGATGCCCACACAGGCTCCCGATATAAGAAATAAAAACTTTGATGAGGTTGCGCTCGGATACACCGAAGAACAGGCGATAGACGAGGCGAAGCGTTGCCTCAACTGCAAAAACAAGCCCTGCGTCGGCGGTTGCCCCGTACATATATATATTCCGGCATTCATCGAAAAAGTCGCGGCGGGTGAATTTGAGGAAGCTTACAAGGTTATTTCCGAGTCCAGCTCTCTGCCCGCTGTCTGCGGACGCGTGTGTCCGCAGGAAACCCAGTGTGAGCAGAAATGCGTGCGCGGAATAAAGGGCGAGCCGGTAGCGATCGGCAGACTTGAAAGATTTGTTGCGGACCGTCACAACGCTCTCGCTCAAACTGCAGCATCCCCCGTAAAATCAAACGGTCACAAGGTTGCGGTCATCGGCTCCGGTCCTTCCGGACTTGCGTGCGCCTCCGACCTTGCCAAGAAAGGATACAAGGTCACGGTCTTTGAGGCTCTCCATCTTGCCGGCGGAGTTCTTGTTTATGGAATCCCCGAGTTTCGTCTGCCGAAATCCATCGTCCGTAAGGAGATAGACGGTCTTAAGGCCCTCGGAGTTGAAGTGCTTACAAACACGGTCATCGGAAAGACCTTTTCAATAGACGAGCTGATGAACGAACACGGATTTGAGGCTGTATTTATCGGCTCCGGTGCCGGCCTTCCGAGGTTTATGAACATAAAGGGAGAGAATCTCAAGGGAGTATATTCTGCCAACGAATTCCTCACGAGGATAAACCTTATGAAAGCCTACAAGCCCGACAGCAGCACCCCCGTTGAGCACGGAAAAAAGACTGTCGTTGTCGGAGGCGGAAACGTCGCAATGGATGCCGCAAGATGCGCAAAGCGCCTTGGCTCCGATGTTACCATAGTGTACAGACGAACCGAAAATGAGCTTCCCGCGCGCGCCGAAGAGGTTGAACACGCCAAGGAAGAGGGAATCGAGTTCAGATTCCTCACAAATCCCGTAGAGATCGTCGGAACGGAGGATGGTTGGACTTCCGGCGTCAAGTGCCAGAAAATGCGCCTCTCCGAGCCGGATGCTTCCGGAAGAGCAAGACCCGAGCCTATCGAAGGAAGCGAGGAGATAGTCGACGCCGACTGCGTTATCATGGCTATCGGAACCTCCCCCAACCCGCTTATTAAATCTACTACCGAGGGACTTGAAACACAAAAGTGGGGCGGTATCGTCGCGGACGAAAACGGTCAGACCTCACGTCCCGGAGTATTTGCGGGCGGAGACGCAGTCACCGGCGCGGCAACCGTTATCCTTGCCATGGGCGCCGGAAAGACCGCAGCAGCGGCTATTGATAAGTATATTATGGAAAAGTAATATTATTGTTAGCGGGGGAAACTTTTCGAGAAAAGATTTCCCCCGCCCCCTTTCAAAAGCTTTTGACCTGTTATAACTCATCCATGTCCGAAGTTCTTGAAGGGAGGTGCGGAGGGAAACTTCTTTGGGGAAGTTCCCCTCCGCAAAAACACATATCAAACGGCGCGGGGAGGAAAGCTTCTTTCAAGAAGTTTCCTCACCGCAAATATTACTTATGGATCTGATTAGTTAATTTTTCGACATCTTTTTCGGTTCCGATGACGGACATACGTTCGTTTTTACCGAATACCCTGGTAGGTGAGGGAGATACGTCCACATGCCCGTTTTCATCGTTAATGGCAAGAACGGTGACGCTGTACTTACGTCTTATCTCAAGCTCTATAAGGTTTTTGCCCTCCCATGAGTCGGGAACCTTTATCTCCACGATCTGATAGCCGTGGAATTCGATAAATTCCGTTACGTTATCCTTGCTCAACATATATCCGAGCTTTTCGGCGGTATCCTTTTCAGGGAATACGATAACATCGGCACCGATACGCCGAAGGACCTTCTGGTGCCCCTCGTTCATAGCTCTCGAGACGACCTTTTTCACGCCCAGCTCTTTAAGCATGATAGTCAGAAGAATATTGTCATTCACGTTTGCCGTCATGGATACAATGGCGCAGTCATAATCGACGATGCCGGCGGAACGCAGAACTGTCTCGTTGGTCGGATCACCGATGACGGCATTTGTCACCATATCCGCCATGGAATTGACCTTATCCGCGTCTGTATCTATGATCATAACCTGCTTCCCCGCCCTTGCGAGAGTTTCCGCAAGAGTGGTACCGAATTTTCCCAGACCAATAACACAAAAGCTTTTCATATAAATCTCCATGCCGCCACAGGCGGCTCAAATAAATATTGAAATTGCTCGTATTTGCAATGCAAATCAAAATGGGTTGGGTCCCATTTTGAGAGCAATTTGTGCGTGGAAACGATGTACTTCACTTAAAAGTATACTATACTTTCACGCTAATTCACCCCGCAAATTATCTTAACCGATTGGCATTTTTGCATCCGGATACTTTATCGACGACGAAGATTCGGACGATAGACTGTTCATCAGAGCATAGGTAAATGTCAGAACTCCGATTCGGCCGAAATACATCAGGAACATAAGCGTGACCTTTCCCGCCCCGGGCAAAAGCGGCGTTATACCAAGAGAAACGCCGACGGTTCCGATTGCCGAAACGGATTCGTAAAGCACATCCATCGTTCCGAACGGCGTAGTCGAAAGCATTATCAGCACTCCGAGTACCGCTACGGACAGCTGAACAATAATTACGGCGGTTGCACGTACGAAGCTGCTCTCCGGTATGGTACGTCTGAAAACCACGGCATTCTTTTTGCCTATGGTTATGCACCAGACCGTATATACCACGATCCCTATCGTCCCTACCTTGACGCCGCCGGCAGTCGAGCCGGAGGCTCCGCCTATAAACATGAGAAGTATGCCGAGCAGCTGTGAATTCTGGGTAAAGGCGGCGTTGTCTATCATGGCAAAGCCCGCAGTACGCCATGTTGTCGACTGGAAAAAGGACGCAAGTATCTTTTTGGGTATGCTGTCAAGTGCTCCGAGCGTCAGAGGATTACTCCATTCAAACACCGCGAAAAACACGGTTCCGCTGACAAGCAATACAGCTGTTATGATGAGGACGAATTTGGAATAGACAGAAAGGCGCTTGCCGCTGCGGGTAAAGTTTATCATGTCGCTCCATACGAGAAATCCGATGCCGCCGAAGATTATAAGCAGGGCGAGCGTGACGTTTACAAGGTAGTCCCCGACGTAGTAGCCCATTTCGGATATGTTTGGATTGCCTATGCCGATAATGTCAAATCCTGCATTACAGAAAGCGGAAACGGAATGAAATATGCTCTTGTAGATCCCGTTGGCAAGCCCGAAATCGGGGATAAATCTTATCGACAGCAGCAGTGCACCCACACCCTCCATGCAAACCGTACCAATGAGAATACGCCTTACAAGCACAAGCGTGCTGTCATAGCTGCCAAGGTTATACGACATCGCCACGAGCATTCGTTCGCGCGGCGTGACTGACCTGCGTATAAGCAGTGACAGCATGACCGCAAGTGTCATGAATCCGAGCCCGCCCACCTGAATCATAAGCAGTATCACTATCTGACCGAACATACTCCAATGCGTGGCTGTATCCACGACCGTAAGACCGGTTACGCAGGTAGCGCTCACGGCGGTAAAAGCCGCGTTGAGCGGATTGGTGGGCTCACCGTCCGCCGACGATATCGGAAGCATCAGCAGCAACGTGCCGAGCAGGATTATGGCGAGGAATCCGAGAACGAATATCCTTGTCGAGCCCATATGTTTTTTTATGGTTTTGCTTTTCACTTCAAATCACGGAAGCCGACGAATATCGGCTTGAACTCCCGATTTTTATTTTCGGAACCGTACGTTCCTCCTACGGATGAAAAAACACCGATGGTGCGTTCGAGAAAGAGTTTTTGCCGTCTCTCTCCGAGGACGTGAAAGACCGTATACCGCCGCTTCGCATTTACCGGAAGGACGCATACCGCGCGGTTTCATTAATTATATCACTTGATATCGTGTTTGTCAATAAATCGCGCCATGTTGAAAGCGATCTGCCGCGAAAACAATAAATAAAACGCAGGAATATATTGACTTAAAACGTCACATATGATATACTGAATCTCGATTTTTCAAAGATCCGCCCATGTCGGCGAAAGACAATTATATTTACGGGGACGTTTGTTTATGAGTATTCTGTATGAAAACATTCTCAACATTCAGTGGCAACAGATTGTGATGTGGGCAATCGGTGCCGTTCTGATCTTTCTTGCCATCAAGAAGAAAATGGAGCCTACTCTTCTTCTTCCTCTCGGCTTCGGAGCGATAATAGTAAACCTGCCGCTCTCCGGCGTCATAGCTCCCGACGGACCGCTGACAACACTTTATAACGCGGGGATCGCAAACGAGCTGTTCCCCCTGCTGCTGTTCATAGGGATCGGAGCGATGATAGACTTCGGTCCGGTGCTTTCGAATCCGAAGCTCATGATTTTCGGTGCCGCCGCGCAGTTCGGAATATTTCTCACACTGTGTACCGCCTCAATGTTCTTCGATATCAATGACGCGGCGTCCATCGCCATAATCGGGGCTGCAGACGGTCCCACGTCGATTGTCGTCGCGCAGAAGCTCGGTTCAAAATACATCGGCGCCATAATGGTCGCGGCGTATTCGTATATGGCGCTCGTCCCCATAATTCAGCCGCCGGTCATCAAATTGCTGACAACAAAAAAGGAACGTCTGATTCGTATGCCGTACGAACCGAAATCAGTATCCAAAGCCACAAAAATTCTTTTCCCGATAATCATCACCGTCATCGCCGGGCTCATCGCCCCGGACTCGGTCGCTCTCATCGGATTTCTGATGTTCGGCAACCTCATCAGAGAGTGCGGCGTTCTCGATTCCCTCTCCGAAACGGCACAGAAGGTGCTGGCTAACCTTATCACCATTCTGCTCGGAATTACCATCGCCTCCCAGATGCAGGCAGATAAATTCCTCAAAAAAGAAACTCTGCTGATACTCGGTCTTGGACTCTTCGCGTTTATCTTCGATACCGCCGGCGGCGTGCTTTTCGCGAAGTTCATAAACCTTTTCCTGAAAAAAGGCAAAAAGATCAATCCTATGATAGGCGCCGCAGGCATATCGGCTTTCCCAATGTCGGGTCGCGTCGTCCATACGATGGGGCTCAAAGAAGACAATCAGAATTTTCTGCTTATGCACTCCATCGGCGTGAATGTGTCGGGACAGATTGCGTCCGTTATCGCCGGCGGTCTTATTTTGAAGTTCTTCCTTTGATTTATCAGGAGGTGTGAATCATGTCGTTTAATCCTATGGCTTTTGTGGAAAATCTCAAATATATGGGGCTCGGTATGCTCGGCATCTTCGCGGTGATGGCGGTTATTATCGCCGTGGTGTATCTGCTCGGCAGTTTCGCAAAAAACAAAGACAAAAAAGACAAAGAATGAGCCCGTCAAACTAAAATCCCGTGCGCAGCCTTTTTGCAGGCTGCGCACGGGATTTTTTATGAGCGGATACACGCAGGAGCAAGACAGGATCAAATGTCCGCGTCCTTCATATATTCGCTTCCGTGCTCGGAAATAAACACTTTTCTCGCGGCAAGATTGTCGCCGAGCAATGTTTCGAAAATGATATCGGTCTGCTCCGCATCCGTGGGAGTAACTGCGATAAGTCGCCTTGTCGCGGGGTTCATCGTCGTCTGCCACATCATGTCCGGCTCGTTCTCTCCGAGTCCCTTGGAGCGCTGAAGCGTATATTTTGTCCCCTCGAGCTTCTTGAGTATATCGGCTTTTTCAAATTCATTGAAGGCAAAATAGATCTTGTCCTTCGCCGTTATTTCAAATAGGGGAGACTCTGCGATAAACACCTTTCCCTCCTTGAGGAGCGTGGGAAGCAGACGGTAAAAGAGCGTCAGAAGCAGTGTGCGTATCTGGAATCCATCCTCGTCGGCATCGGTACAGATTATGATCTTCGACCAACGCAGCTGGTCCATGTCAAAGGTTGCAATGTCGCCCTTCACCTTTCCGTTTATTTCAACACCGCAGCCTATAACCCGCAAAAGGTCGGTAATTATCTCGCTCTTGAATATTTTCTCATATGAGCTTTTAAGGCAGTTGAGCGTTTTTCCGCGAACCGGAATGATTGCCTGAAATTCTGCGTTTCTGCCGAGCTTACAGGACGTAAGCGCGGAATCGCCCTCCACTATATACAGCTCCCGTTTCTCCGGGTCTTTGGAGCGGCAGTTGACGAATTTCTCCACCCGGTTTGCAATATCGAGCGTTCCCGTCAGCTTCTTTTTAACGTTTATCCTCGCCGCCTCTGCGGATTCGCGGCTGCGCTTGTTTACGAGCACCTGATTGGCAAACACCTCGGCATATGTGGGATTTTCGAGAAAATACACCTCAAGATTCCGCTTCAGATAATCGCTCATCGCCTCATAAATGAAGGTGTTTGTTATCGATTTTTTCGTCTGATTCTCGTAAGAGGTCATAGTGGAAAAGCTGTTTATAACGAGCACAAGGCAGTCGGCAACGTCGGCGAAGGTTATTTTGGATTCGTTTTTGTTGTATTTTCCGTTGTTCTTTATATACTTGTCAAGAGCATAGACAAAAGCTATCTTGACCGCCTTGTCGGGCGAGCCTCCGTATTCAAGGAAGCTCGAATTGTGGTAATACTCAATATTGCTTACTCTGTTTGAAACGCAGAAAGAAAAGTCCGCCTTGAGCTTGTACTCGTCCTTGTCCGCTCTGTCGCGCCCCTGCGTCTCCATATGCCAGAGCACCGGCGGTGTCAGACTGTCCTCGCCCGCTATCTCACGGATATAATCCGAAATTCCGTTTTCATATACGAACTTTTCCTCCGAGAACTTGCCGTCATCGTCCTGTGTCAGAAGCGTAAAGCATATCCCGGGATTTACGACCGACTGACGCTTGAGCGTTTCGGCAAAGAATGAGGCGGGGATGTTTATATCGGTAAACACTTCAAGGTCCGGTCGCCAGTGTATTACCGTACCCGTTCTGCGTTCGTTCTTCCCGAGCGGTCTTGTTATCAGCTCCGAGACCGGCTCGCCTTTTTTGAAATGTATGCTGTATTCGTTTATGCCGTCGTATGAAAACACGTCCATAAACTCCGAGCTGTACTGCGTGGCGCAGGCACCGAGTCCGTTGAGTCCGAGGGAATACTCATAAGCGGAGGCGTCATTGTTGTTGTCGTATTTACCTCCGGCATACAGCTCGCAGTATATCAGGTCCCAGTTCCAGCGTCCCTCCGCCTCGTTATATCCGAGCGGGACACCGCGCCCGTGGTCATCAACGCTTATCGAGCGGTCGGCAAACGCCGTCACCTTTATCTCATTACCGTGCCCCTCGCGCGCCTCATCGACCGAGTTGGAAAGTATTTCGAAAAACGAGTGCTCGCAACCGTCAAGCCCGTCCGAACCGAAGATGACCCCCGGACGCTTACGCACGCGGTCTGCACCCTTGAGAGCCTTTATACTTTGATCGTTGTATTCGTTTTTCTGAGTTGCTTTCTTTCCTTCCGCCATCTTTAACCCTCTCTGCGTTTATTCTTAATAAATACCGGAATGATTCTCAAACCGGCTGTCTTGCACTGCAAACATCCTCCCACGACAGCGCGTGCGATATTTTGAAAAGCTCATCGCAACTGAGCTCTACTGCACTGTCGGAGCTTCCCGCGGCGGGAAAGACGGTCGAAAACCTCTTTAGCGATTCGTCAAGATATACCCTGACTCCGTCGGGAAGGTCAAACGGGCATACTCCGCCCACGGCGTGCCCCGTCGCGGCAAGCGTATCATCGGGAGACATCATTTTAGGCTTGAAAGAAAAACGCGCCTTGAATTTGTGGTTGTCTATCTTCATATCTCCCGCACATACAATAAGTATACATGCTCCGTCGGGAGAGGCAAGGCATATGGATTTGGCAATTCTTGCGTTCTCAACTCCGAGCTGCGCCGCCGCAAGCTCAACCGTAGCGCTCGAACCGTCAAATTTATGTACCCGCGCACCGACTCCGTATCCGTCCAAATATCTTTTTACACTCTCAAGTGACATATAACCCGCTCCTTACCCGAACTTAAAATCAATATATATCTTTATTATACCAAATTTTTATCGCCTTGAAAAGAGTATTTTTACATATTTTATGTTTTTGCGGGGAGGAAACTTCACAAAAGAAGCTTTCCTCCCCGCACCTCTCCTTCAGGAACTTCGGGCTTGGATAAGTTATAACAGGTTTGAAAGCAATAGAGAGGGGTGCGGGGGAAACTTTTCGCCGAAAAGTTTCCCCCGCAAAAAACACATTTACCGTCTCATTTCTTCCTCAACGAGTTCGGCGAGGATAACGGGATTTGCGCGGCCGCCCGTTTTGGACATGACCTGTCCGACGACGGACTTGGCGGCGGCGAGCTTTCCGTTCTTATAATCCGCAACGGATCTCGGATTTGCCTTTATTGCCTCGAGGACAAGAGGAAGCAGTACCCCTCGGTCGTTTATCTGCTCGAGTCCCTGCTCGCGTACAATTTCGGCGGGGCTTCTGTCATTTGCGCAAAGCTCCTTGATCAGCTTTTTGACAGTGGCGCTGTTAATGACACCGTCCCCGGCGAGCGTGGCAAGCTCCGCCATGCTCTCTGCGGAGATCGGAGACTCGAAGGTCTCGGAATTTACAAGGCGCGCCAGCTCCGAGATCATCATATTGGCAAGGAGCTTGGGATATGAGGTGCGCGCGGCACCGCGCTCGAAGAAATCAGACATATTTTTATCCGTCGTGATGATCTCCGCGTCATACGCCGAGAGCCCGTATTTGTCCACATACTTTGCCTTTCTGGCATCCGGGAGCTCGGGAATGTCGGCGCTTATCTGCGCAATTCTTGCGTCGCTTGTCTCGATCGGGGGCAGGTCGGGATCCGGGAAATACCTGTAATCGTTCGCATTTTCCTTTGAACGCATGGAAAAAGTTTTTCCGCTTGCCGGATCGAACCGTCTTGTTTCCTGAACGATACTCTCGCCTGCCTCTATCGCCTCCACCTGTCTCTTGTACTCATACTCTATAGCCTTGACGGTAAACGCAAACGAGTTTAAGTTCTTCATTTCGGTTCTCGTGCCGAATTTTTCCTCTCCCTTTTTGCGGACGGAAAGATTCACGTCGCATCGGAGCGAGCCTTCGTTCATCTTGCAGTCGGAAATCCCCGTATAAAGGATCGTCGCGCGCAGCTTCTGCAAGTATGCCTTTGCTTCCTCCGCAGATCTGATATCGGGTTCCGAAACGATCTCTATAAGCGGAACACCGCAACGGTTACAGTCTATCATCGTACCGTGCTCGTCATCGTGCACGAGCTTTCCCGCGTCCTCTTCAATGTGAATACGCGTGATCCCTATCTTCTTCTTTCCCTGCTCGGTCTCGATTTCAAGCCAACCGTGCTCACAGAGCGGAAGGTCGAACTGCGATATCTGGTACGCCTTCGGAAGGTCGGGATAGAAATAATTCTTTCTGTCCTGCTTGGAGTAGTTCGCTATATGGCAGTTGGTTGCAAGCCCTGCCTTTATCGCGTACTCTACGACCTTGCCGTTGAGCACCGGAAGCGTCCCCGGGAGTCCCATACAGACGGGGCAGCACTGCGTGTTGGGCGCCGCTCCGAAGGTCGTGGGGCAGGAGCAGAATATTTTTGTTGCCGTTTTCAGCTCGACATGGACCTCAAGTCCGATGACCATTTCATAATCCTTGATCATTGTCTTACTCCTCCCCCATTATCGAATAATTCTTTTCAAATGCCGCTCCGGCACGGTAAAGCGTTGACTCGGAGAACGCCCTGCCGATAAGCTGCATTCCCACCGGCATTCCTCCCTCGCCCGTACCGCACGGCAGAGAAAGCGCGGGTACTCCGGCGATATTTACGGGCACGCTGTATGCGTCTCCCATATACATTTCAAGCGGATCGCTCGACTTTTCCCCTATTTTGTAGGCAACCGTCGGCGCCACCGGGGAAAGAATTATATCACAGCGCGAGAACACGTCATCGAAATCCCGCATGACAAGCGTCCGCACCTGCAGTGCCTTCTTGTAGTAGGCGTCATAATATCCCGACGAGAGCGCAAAGGTACCGAGCATTATTCTTCTCTTGACCTCATCACCGAAGCCCTCCGAACGGGAACGGCGGTAAAGCTCGTCGATATCCTCGCATCCCTCGGCTCTGTGGCCGTATCTGACGCCGTCGAATCTGGCAAGGTTTGAGGACGCCTCCGCACTCGATATGACGTAGTATGCCGACAGCGCGTGATCCACGGACGGCATTGAAACCTCGACGATCTCCGCACCCATCTCACGGTATTTGTCAGCGGCGCCGAGCACGGCACTTTTGACGTCGGGGGAAATCCCCTGTGCGAAGAACTGCTCCGGCACACCTATTTTCATTCCCGCCACTCCGCTGTCAAGCTCCGCGGTAAAATCGGGGTGATCACGCTTTACGGAGGTTGCGTCCCTCCTGTCGTATCCTGCAATCGCATTGAGTATCATGGCATTGTCGCGCACATTCGACGTTAGCGGACCTATCTGGTCGAGAGAGGATGCAAATGCCACAAGACCGTACCTTGAAACGCTTCCGTATGTCGGCTTCATTCCCACAACGCCGCAGAATGACGCAGGCTGGCGTATCGAGCCACCGGTATCCGAACCGAGCGTATACGGCGCCTCATGAGCCGCAACCGCCGCCGCGGAGCCGCCGGAGCTTCCTCCGGGAACGCGGGATATATCGCGCGGATTGTGCGTGATTTTAAGTGCGGAATTTTCAGTAGACGATCCCATAGCAAACTCATCCATATTGAGTTTTCCGAGCATCACTATTCCGTTTTTCCTGAGGAGCTCCATAACATTCGCGTCATAGGGCGGAATGTACCCCTCGAGCATTTTTGAAGCACAGGTGGTGGGCACTCCCTTTGTACAGATATTGTCCTTGATTGCCGCCGGTATACCGAAAAGCTCGGGAAGCTCCGCTCCCGTCGCTCTTTCCGCGTCGCACTTCTGCGCCGTTTTGAGTGCTTCGTCCGCCGTAACCGTGATAAAAGCGCCCACTCTGCTCTCCTCGGAGGATATTTTCTCGAGATACGCGAGCGTCAGCTCCTCGGAGGAATACTCCCGCTTTTTGAGCGACTCTGCGTGTTCATACACACTTCTGTTTACTATATCTTTCATTCATCTATCTCCTTGACAGTAGATCCGGTCAGCCTTCAACGACTCTCGGAACGGTAACGTATCCGTCCGCCGTGGTCTTTGCCGCGCGGATAAGTTCGTCCCGCTCAAAGTTGCTCTCGGGAATGTCATCACGGAAAACATTGCTCATCGGGACTATGTGTGCCGCCGCGCGTATACCGTCGGTATTTACTGACGCGAGGTCGTCCGCAAACGCGATTATCGAGTTCATGTCCTTCGAAAGCGCGATCTTCTCCTCGTCGGTAAAGCTTAGGCGCGCGAGATTTGCAATGTTATCCACATTTATCTCGGGCGTGTGCCTTGCAAACTTCTTGCCGGCACCCTCATGTGCTTCCTCCGTATTTTCGAACAGCTTGCCGAGACCGAGCACCTCAAGCTGCGCCATATCCACCGGTGTGGGGGCATCCGTCATCGGGCAGGACGCGTCCTTTATCTTCGGGAATGCGATCACCTCGCGTAAACTCTCGGCGCCGACCATGAGCATTACAAGGCGGTCGAGTCCGAACGCAAATCCCGCATGGGGCGGCGTACCGTAACGGAAAGCATTGACCATAAATCCGAATCTCTCCTCGATATCGTCATCCGAAAAGCCGAGTGCCTCGAACATTTTGGTCTGCACGTCACGGTTGTGAATTCTCACAGAACCGGAACCGAGCTCGATCCCGTTGAGAACGAAGTCATACGCCTGCGCCCTCACCTTCTCGGGAGCGCTCATAAGGTACTGCACATCCTCGGGATAAGGCATTGTGAATGGGTGGTGGGTTGCGACATACCGCCCCTCCTCCTCCGAATATTCGAACTGCGGAAAATCGGTGACGATAAGGAACTTATATTCGTCTTTATTTCTGTAACCGAGCATATCTCCGATATCAAGCCGCAGGGAGCCGAGCGTGCGGCGCACGACAGACAGCTTGTCGGCGCAGAAGAGCACGAAGTCCCCGGGCTTTGCATCGACGGCACGTAGTATCGCGTCCATCTCATCCGCCTTGAAGTATTTGGTGAGAATGGAATAGATCTCGCCGTCGGGTCTTACGGCGATCCATGCCATACCCTTTGCACCGTAGCTCTGCGCGCGCTCGGTAAGATTTTCTATCTCTGTGCGCGTAAAATCGGCTTTTCCCCTCACGTTGATCGCCCTGACTACGCCTCCCTTGTCGCATACGCTTCTGAAGACGCTGAATGAGCAGTTGCGCGCGATCTCCGTGAGATCAACTATCGGAAGTCCGAAGCGGATATCCGGCTTGTCGGAGCCGTACACGTCCATAGCCTCGGTCCAGGTGATTCTCGGAAACGCCTCGGTAATGTCTATCCCCTTGACCGTCCTGAAAATATATTTGAACAGCTTTTCGATGTGGACCAGCACGTCCTCCTGCTCGACAAAGGACATTTCCATATCAACCTGCGTAAACTCCGGCTGGCGGTCGGCTCTGAGGTCCTCGTCGCGGAAGCAGCGCGCCACCTGATAATACTTGTCTATGCCGCCTACCATAAGGAGCTGTTTGTAGATCTGCGGGGACTGCGGAAGCGCATAGAATGAGCCCTGATGAACTCTCGAGGGGACAAGGTAATCTCTCGCGCCCTCGGGCGTGGACTTGCAGAGCATCGGCGTTTCAACGCAGATAAAGCCCTCCGAGTCAAGAAAATCCTGCGCCGCTTTCTGTACGGCATGACGGTAACGCAGATTATTGACCATCTGCGGACGTCTGATGTCGAGAAAACGGTATTTCAGGCGCAGATCCTCCCTGACCTGCACGTTGTCGTCGAGTGAGTATGGCAATGTGTCCGCCTCGGATATGATCCTGAGGCTTTCCGCCGCAAGCTCCACCGTTCCCGTATCGAGCTTCGGATTGTATGTCTCCTCGTCGCGGCGTCGGATATGCCCGCTCACCTCGATGACATACTGGTTGCGCAGACTTTCAGCCGCCGAAAAATCCCCTGCCGTCAGGTTGCGTGCATCGCAGACCACCTGCAATACTCCCTCTCGGTCGCGCAGGTCGATAAAAATAACTCCACCCATGTCGCGCTTGTTTATGACCCAGCCGCAACAGGTCTGCACACTTCCCTCGTGCTCCTCGCGCAGAAGTCCGCAATAAATACTTCTCCTCATAATTTTCTTTCCTTTACCGTTTGATTTCAAGCTTGCCGAAAAACAAAAAAGCCCCGCCCCGAAAAGCATCGGGACGAAGGCATACAGCTTCCGTGGTACCACCCAAAATGGACTCAAGGAGTCCTCTCTGACGGATACAAAACAGCAAATCCGTTTATATCCCCGGGCTGTAACGCGCCCGCACGTCCAAGCCTACTTGCATATGTCGCTTTCGGTCGGCGGCTCCGAGATGTTTTTCACGCGCAAATCCGTACCGCCATTCCAGCCACGGCGGCTCTCTGAAACTACCATTGCGGCTACTCTTCTCTTCACAGCCTTTACATATCGTATAGAATATCTTTCCCTATACGTCCTCATTATATCACTGCTTTTTATGTTTGTCAACATTTTTTTATTTTAAAAGGCAGTGTACAAAACGCACTCTCATTAAAGAGCTCCGAATAATGTATCCCAATCATGAGTATCTAAAAGAAGATACGGAGGGAAAGCCTCTTTGGAGAAGCTTCCCTCCGCAAAATCTAAATACGTCAGTCTCCGGAATCAGTTCTTCATCTGTTGTTTATTAAACGCAAAGAACGTAAATCCGACAATGACGGCGATATGAAGTACCGTCATGAATATGCCATACGGAGCACTGAATTCGCTCATCGCCGGATAGATCGTGGCGGAGAGCACCGATGAAATCGAGAACGACGAGCTTGACGCATAATAATCGAGGGCATTTGAGGTAAAGACCTCGAGGTCTGCGTAAGGAAGGATCGTATATTTTATAAAACCGACGTAGTTCACGAGCATTATGCACATCATCTGCACACTGGAGATAACCGAGGTGATTATCAGCGGAAGCGCGATCGAAAGGACCGAACGCTTTGTGATAACCGAGAAGAAGAGGGCTATTGAGCTGAGCAAAAATGCCGTAAGAAGCATGAGCACGCATATTCCGAGCACCGAAAGGATCGGCGTCAGCTCAATTATATGTTTGCCCGTAAAGACAACGTCGGGAACAAATATGTCACTCACCCCGTTGAATATCATACTCATAAAGAAGAGGATAATGACCGACGCAAGCGTCAGCGCCAGTGTGTAGAACAGCACGCAGAGCACCTTTGAGAGCAGTATCTTCCATCTCTTCTTTGGGCGTATGAGCAGAAGCCTGATTGTTCCGTTTGTATGTTCGCTCGCAACAATCATGCCCGAGAGGATAATGGCAAATGTCGTGATAAGCCCCATGATCGTTGAGATATGATTCTTCCATGTTGATTTAGCCGATCTGTCAAGCGCCTGTGAAACCGGAATATCATTCTCAAGGCTGTACCTGAGTATCACTGCCGCCTCTTCTCCGGTCTCGGGAATCATCATGACCGAGTCCTTGTACTCCTCATAGGAATCATATCCGATATTATTTTTATCCTTCTCGAACAGATACTCGGAACGCAGGACCTCCGAATAACGGTCTCTGACTGCCCTCATATACAGATTGACAACAGCCTTATACTGCCAGTCGTCAAAATCGCATTCCTTGTCGTACAGGAACTGATATCCCCAGAGAGTATCGTTTGCCTTTGCAAGCTCAGCTTCGGCAAGCTTAACCTTATATTCGGCACTCTCGTAGGCATATCTCGCATCGTCGTTTTCACTGTTGCCGTCATACTTTGCCTTTGCGGCTTTGGCTTCCTGACGCGCCGCTTCAAGTGCAATCGTACATTCCGCAACCGTTTCCCTTCCGGATTCAAGATATGATGAGAATATCATCTTTGAAGTCGCCGAAAGTATGTAGTCGCGGGTTCTGGAAAGCGTATCCGAAAAGTAGTCCGCACACTTCTTCCAGTCTATTTTGTCGATCTGATCCTCGACATTGAAGCCGTCGTCATAATTATCCACAGATGATTCGTAATACTCGTAATATTCGTAGTCTTCGATGCTCGGCAGAACGGCAATATTTCCGTTGTCATCGTCACCGGATACGTACGTCGTAATCGCATTGTAAAGGTATCCGTAAAATTCGCTGTTAAGCATCTGACGCGCGGTGTATTTTCCATCCGCTATCAGCCTTACGCACCTCTCCGTAAGAAACGCTTCTCTGTAAGAGGAATACATATACTGATATTTCCAGCTGTTCTCAATATCGTTATCGATGAAAAATTTTACAGCATCTGCCTCGGCACGGTAATACTGCACGCTTATCTTCGATTCGGTTGATTCTTCATTTTCCAGTTCATCTGCCCACTCGTTGTAAAAATTATATGAATTTTCGGCTCTGCCCGAGGAAGAATATGAATTGATCTTGCTTATGGCAAAGCTTCCGACAGGAATCAGGATCGTCAATGCAAGAATAATGCACATAAGCACCTTGAATCCCGTCTGCTTGAAAACCTTGATAACCTCGTTTTTGAAAAGTCCCTTCATTTCGACTCACCTCCTCCGACATCTTCGTCATTTACGGGTGGAACGTATACTCCGTCCGACGCCCCGGCGTTCTCCGCCGTGCCCGTTGCAGAAATATCCTCGGGTGTGTATCCGCCGATACCCACCTCGTGCGGCGCGCCGTTGGGTGTTCCGTTTGTCATCTCAAGGAACGCGGACTCAAGCGACTTCTTCACTCTCACCGCCTCGAATATATCCACACCGTCCGCGGACATTTTCCTGATAATTCCCGGCACTTCGTCCTTGGTACAGGTTACGGTTATGCCGCTTTTGCTTTCCGTATAAGTAAGGCTCATCGAGTCTGCCGATGCCTTTGCCGCCGCAGTATCTCCGACCGTCAGCTCGATCTGCTCGCGCCCGTCGCCGACAGTGTCCTGCATCTCCGCCAAAGACCTGATTCCAATGACTCTGCCGCGGTCAATTACTCCCACGCGGTCGCACATAAGCTCAAGCTCGGAGAGCAGGTGGCTGGAAACGAATACAGCTGCCCCCTCCTCGTGCGTAACCTTTTTGAGTATATCGCGCAGCTCCTTGATGCCTGCGGGGTCGAGCCCGTTTGTCGGCTCGTCGAGAATAAGCAGACGCGGCTTGTGAAGCAGTGCCTGCGCAAGTCCAAGTCTTTGACGCATACCGAGCGAATATTTCGAAATTTTGTCGTCAATGCGCGTCTTGAGACCCACAAGCTCAATAACCTCGCTGATCCTGTCTTCGGATATTCCGCCATTCATCATGCGGGCATACTGACGGAGATTATCACGCCCCGAAAGATATTTGTACATTTCGGGATTCTCGATGATTCCGCCGACTTGAGCCACTGCATTCTCAAAATCGCTTACAATGTTGTAATCTCCTATATAGATTTCTCCGCTTTCTATTTTGAGCAGTCCGAGTATGAGCTTTATTGTAGTTGTCTTTCCCGAACCGTTAGGTCCGAGGAATCCGAAGATCTCCCCGGGATAAACGACGAGATTTATGTTGTCGAGGATGAGCCTTCCTCCCAGACGTTTAGTCAGATTACTGATCTTCAGTACGGGTTTGTTCATATTCTGTCCGTCCATTATCTGCACCTCCGTTATGAAAAATACCGAACTCCGTCCCGCTGATCAAAAAAGAGCGGGATTCGGGTAAACATATTATCTCACATTATCCCACCGATTGCAATAGTTTTAACAAAATATCTCACAATGACCAATTTGAAGTTCGTAAAAGAGGGGCGCGGGGAGAGAACTGCTTTCAAGAGGTTCTCTCCCCGCAAATACTTATATCTTACTTCTTGGCCGTGGCGTCAATAACCTCGTCAGCGAAGAATCTCTGCGCATCGGCAATAAATTTATCGACGCGGTTGGCGCTGACGTAGAAGCCGCCCGAACCGTTAATGGTGATGTACGCTTTACGCGAAGTCAGCGAATAGAAACTGTAAACCTTTGAGTTACCCTCCGTATCCTTGACCGTCATGCTCATAAGGAACTTGCTCTCATCGGCGATAAGCGCAGCCTCTTCCTCCTGCGTCATCGGGTA
>JBJDZF010000133.1:0-4756 GCA_051867855.1 Eubacteriales bacterium | reverse complement strand
GTATCCGATAAACTTTATTTTCAGATTTGTAATGCCGATGATCTTATCGGCTGTGATATACCCTGCGTCGGCACCTTCATTGGCGTCGCCCTTGGTATAATATCTCACTTCTCCGTTTATTTTCTTGATATCGATGACACGGTGGATGACCGTGGTATCGTTTTTTACGAACACTATGACCTGACCTTCTTCAATGATCTGATCATCGTACTGCTCGTAAATGATCGCGTCTCCCTTGTTGACCTCCCCTGTCATGCTTTCGGAACCGATAACGAGCAAGCCGTATCTGAATTTGCAGGAGATCAGCATCATGCAGGCGGTCATAAGGACCAGAGTGAGCACCGCGGCGATGACACGCGCACGGGTGTGCCGTCCGGAGGATACGAATTTTCTGCGCCTGTACATGGAGCTTATCAGGATAAATATGAGCAGCGGGATAACGATCTTCGCAAACGACAGCATCGAATCCGGCATCTGCGGCTTCAGGGGTATGAGGTACGGATAAAGCGAAATGATCGTTTTGTAGACGATATTGGGAAACATACCGTACTTTGACGACAGAAAATGATACATCAGGTTTGATGTCAGCGCCGGCAAAAGCACCATTCCGAACGCATCCATAAATTTTCCGAAGCTTCCGAGTACGCCACTTCCCGACAGCATCGCAAAGTCAAGGATGACAAAGGATATGTAAGACAGCACCGTAACCGTCCTGTTCTTCTGTGCGAGGAACACGCTTCGCGCTATCTCCGAGGAAACGATGATGATAACATAGGGTATGATATATTTCCATATAAACGACGGGATCAGAAGCACCTTATAAAAGCCGAATCCGATTCCCGTAAGGTAATAAACGGTAACGCAAATGACGGCAATTGCCGCCATCAGAGCCGTTACCTGCTTTTTTTCGATTCCGTGGATGCTCCTCTTCCTTATAAGGAAGAAGACCGCCGCGGAGGTCGACACGGATACGGCGGCGAGAATGAGCTTTCCCGCCGCACCGCGAGTCACAAAGCAAGCGAGGAAAAGGGTGCAGAGATACAGCACGGAGACCGTGTATAAAACTTTTTTATCGCGATTCATGCGATACCCTCCTCCCCGCTGCTTTGTACACACACAAGGGTTCTGACA
This sequence comes from Eubacteriales bacterium, assembly GCA_051867855.1. Taxonomy (GTDB): domain Bacteria; phylum Bacillota; class Clostridia; order Oscillospirales; family CAG-272; genus HGM12713. The sequence continues at coordinate 3,625 of JBJDZF010000133.1, read as the reverse complement.
TTATTCAACGGATGCAACATCAAATGTGATCGTGAATGTGTCAGAAATAACGTCTTCCGTAGGTGTCTTGAGCAACTCAATTGTAATCTCTACAGTGTTAGTGTTTGTTCCACCCTTTGCGATAGTTCCGGTAGAACCGGCTGCCCATGCACAAGTTACGGAATAAAGGTCACCCAAATATGCTCCCGAAGACGTAGCAGCATTAAGAGTGATAGCTGCGCCGTAATCCGCACTTTCATTGATAATATCAGCCGATATTTTGACTTTATCACCAGCGTTAACGAGAGCGGTGTCAGCTACTGTAATGGTCAGTTTGTCTTTATTTCCGGCAGGATCAACATCGTCATCGCCAATGGATGCAGTAACTCCGGTCGGAACTGTAGGTGTTCCGGTAAAATGTACATCTTCAGCAAACTCTGCCAGGGCAGTGGCGTTCTGCTTTACGGAGACAGTACCGTTTACAAAGAGGGTATCGGTCAATGCAGCATAACCGACTCCAAGGCAAAGGACTGCGACAAGCAAAAGAGCAACGACTACTTTCTTTCTGTTTTTCATGATTATCTCCTCCTTTCCCGAAAATTCCGTGAAACACGGGTGCGGGAGCGGATATCGACCGCATCCGACGCCGGGTTCCTTAAGGTGCCTTTATTCTACAACACGATGGACAACGAAAGGACAACAAAACATAATATTTTATTTACTTTCTATGATTGTTACAAAATGTTACAAATCAATCAGCTTGAATTTGGTCACAATGCGCACTAAATCGTCAATAAAAACAGAAAAGCCGCTTGCTTATTGTGTAATAATCAAGCGGTTTTCGGATTTTTATGTAATATTTATTTTCCTTTGCAGAGTCACTTTATCAGATCGTTTGTTATGTCGCCCACTGAAAACATCGCCCATTCATAACCGAACATATACTCTCCGCGATAAGAATTAACGGCGGTCAGATCTCCCTTTTCATAGTCATAGGCGTCACATTTTATTTTACTTGTATCGACAGCCAGCTGATTCCACGATTTGATAAGGATATCCTCTATTCCGGCGTTTCTCAAATCCGCCCTCAGAACGGAAATAGTTGCCGTAACTTTATTTTTCAGCTTTTTATCGTAGTTTTCGTTTTCAAACAGGATCGCGGCAATTCTTTCGGTCGTGACTCCCGCTCCCTTTCTGTCCACAAGATAGGCAAGCAGCTCCTTTGCCTTGGCGCGCTCGAAATGCACGGGCTTTCCGTCAATAAACACCTCAAAATCTCCGAACGTCTGAACTCTGATATCCTTCTGCAGGGTGCTCGCTTCCCCTCTCCAATCGTACACCATCTCATCCAGCACATCGATGATCGCCTTTGCCCGTATCGGCTTTAACAGATACCCCTTTGCCCTCATTCCGAAGGCGTCGATTGCATACTGATTGTAGGCAGTGCAGAAAAACAGCTTTAACTGCGGGAAATATGATTTTATCATTCTCGCAAACTCAAGACCGCTGATCTCGGGAAGCTCAATGTCACAGAAAGCGTAATCGATAACCGCTCCTGCGGAATACAGCCTGTTTGCGTATTTTATTGCCTCGTATACATCCTGAAACGCCGCTATCTCCGCGTCGGGAAAGACCTTTGACGTCTCCCTTTTCAGCGCAGTAAGCGAAAGCTCTTCGTCATCCAAAAGCAAAATATTCATCGCTTCACACTCTCCATTTCCGAACTGCTTTCTATTACGACCTCAACAACAGTTCCCTTGCCTTTTTCGCTTTTAACCGTAAGCGAAGCGTCTGCCAACAACGACAGACGTTTTTCCACATTTGCGAGTCCTATGTGCGAACGCTCATCTTTTTCGTCCGTCTCTTTATCAATATGTCTCTCAAATCCAACCCCGTCGTCGGTTACGGATATTATTATCCTGTTCTCTTCCCGACGCGTTGCAAGCGTTACCGTTCCGCCCTCTTTCTTTGCGCAGACACCGTGCTTGACGGCGTTTTCCACAAGCGGCTGTATCGTAAGAGTCGGGATCGAAAAATCGCTCTCCCTTATATCGTATACAATCTTCAGACGGTTTCCGAAACGTATCTTTTCAAGGTTGAGATAACATTCGATATGCTTCAGCTCTTTTGAAAAGGGGATGATTTCATCCTTTCCTATTGAATCCATATTTCCGCGCAGATAGTCCGAAAAATCAACAAGCGCGTCTCTGGCGCGCTCCGGGTCGGTTACGCACAGCTCACTTATTGAGCTTAAGGAATTATACATAAAATGAGGCTTGATCTGCGAAAGCATGATCAGGACCCGGCTTTGCAGCAGCTCTTTTTCTTTATCCGCAAGTATTTTGCCGCGGTTACCGTAATCAATTATTACACGGATACCCTCCGATGCGACAAAGATCACAAAAGCGGATAATGTATACAGCAAATACGCCGAAGAACCTCTGAAATAGAACTCAACCATGTCAATGATCGCTCCGAGCAGGCATATAAACGGTGAAAATACTATTATGCCGTGGTTACGATATCCGATCTTCATATTATATATGTAGATCGTAAATATTATCAGCGCGCCGATGATCATCATTATATGGGTTATGTACAGATGCTCTCTGATATCCGCCGCGCCACAGATCTGCAGCACAAGCTGTATAAAACTGACTGTCAGTATTGCGATACAATAACAGTCAAGTATTTTTCTGCTCAACCTGTTATATCGGTAACTTATTGATTTTATCAGTGGAACACTGGCAAGCATAAGCATTATAAGCGAGAGATAAAAAGTAAAGGTTGGGTTTTTGTAGAACATAAACGGCGTAAAGAGGTTATCCGTAAGGCGCCACAAGCCGATCATCGCTGAAAACAGACCGAGCATTATAAGCTCTTCGCCCTGTTTTCTCCTGAAGGAATACCATATTCCTATTCCGATAAAGACAATGCCGAAAAAAAGTGCAATGAAACATAATACGATCTGCGGCAGGTTTTTTGTCATCTGTGCCTTATAAAGTGCAAGGTCGCTTCCGAGTATGAATTCGACTTCACGGTATATAAAGGGTTTGTATACAGGTGTTACCCTGACCGTTACTTCCTTGCCCGTATCCTGATCGGAAAGCGGGATCATTATCCAGTTGCTGCCGACCGTTTCTATACCGTTGGCTCCGGTTGAAGCAACACTGTAAACCAATTCTCCGTCTATGTAGGTTTCACAGTACTGATGCGTGACGTAAAACATCAGATGAGGATCGCTTTCCGCCCTTTCCCCGATGACGAAACTGTATTCCTTTATAACACCGACCGGCGCGCTTTCATCTTTTATTTCCGTACAGGTGTAATCGGAAACGGTTTCATTGCCCGAACTCGGTCTTCCGCTGAATATCTCAACATTATTCACCGCGAAAATATATATCAGATATGCGATAAAAGCGCCTCCTACGACCGCAACAATAATAAGGGAAAGTTTAGAAAGAAATGATTTCTTCTCCATTCCGGCACTCCCCTCATTATTAAAAAAGTCGCCTAACGGCAGGACGCTTCTGTCCTGCGTTAGACGACTTGTGCATTTTATTTTTTTGCGTGGAAAAATGGCAGACTTCACCCTGTCTGTCTGTCTGTCTGTCTGTCTGTCTGTCTGTCTGTCTGTCTGTCTGTC
>JBJDZF010000132.1:0-4772 GCA_051867855.1 Eubacteriales bacterium | reverse complement strand
GGGTCTGATTATAAATTTCAGACCTGCAAAGAGCGTCATAAGCATGGAGAAATTGCCCATCGTCCTCTGCGGAAGCAACGATGCGAGATAACTGCCCACAAGCGTAAATACCAGAACCGAAAAAAGCATGATCAGTCCGTTTTTCACATCAAGGTTATTATTCTTTTTATAGGTATAGGCGGATGCCGCAGACGCAAGTACATCCGATGCAAGTGCAATTCCGACCGCCTCGTATGCGTTGACGTCAAGAAATGTAACCAGCATAGGCGCAATAACCGCCGCGGCTGAGAGCCCGGCAAGTCCTGTCCCGAAGCCTGCGCCCGCACCTGCTATCAAGCATACTATTATTTTGGAAATCAAAAATATCATCTCCTATCCGAGAGTACAAGAACTTTCCTGCCGCCCCGGAGGTATCGACTTGAGCATCTGGAGCGGCGTTCTGGTTCCTGAAATTATCGTCTGTCCTATTGTATCACATATTTGTGAAAAAACCTCACACTGTTATGTTAATAAAATAGGTATTCCATATGGGAGGATATTATCGGAAACCAATAAAATTGCCGGCACATCGGATCGATGCGCCGGCATATCGGAAAGTCTATATAGGATATGAATACACACTATACCAGACGGTCGTGAGGCGGTGTTGCGGTTCGTCGTCTGTCAGTCCGAATCCCTGATAAGCTGTTTGGCTTTGCCGATCTGCGTAGGCGGCAGGCAGATCCAGTCGGGGGCGTATTCCGTTACGGAACGCACACAATCTTCGTCATTTACGTCGTCGAGTATTATTCCGAAGCTGCCTTTATTTGCGGATATAGAGTCTAAAAGTCTTATTACAGCGGCATCGCGGCAGGGATCTCCCGCAACTTCACGACGGTACAGGGAGTTGTAAAGACTGCGAACATCTATCACAGTGAAGTCGCATTTGCGCGCGATCAGGTCGCCGAGAACGGCGGCGGCAGGACTCTGAAGAATCGCACCTATTTCCATGACGGACGAGAATTCGTGCCGCTCCTCCTCAAGCTCACAGCATACGTCATCCGCCACGCGAAGCACCTGCATGATATCCTCCGGGGTCTCCGTTCCGGGTACGGCAAGCGCGAGAGAGCCGTATACGGACGCTCTGAATACCGCACGAAGCTGTGTTCGCAGAGTGTTGCTTTTCATTACGTATATTTCCGCCTCCGTCCCGCCGTCCTCCGATCGAAGCGATCTTGAGAGAACGACCGGCCTTTCGACTGTAAAAGCTTTTATTATTACCCGTTTCCCGCTCATTTTCTCCGCGGCACACCGATACGCGTCGAACAGCGTTTCCTCGTCCGGCGGTCCTCCGGCGGCAAGGTAGAGATACTCGCTGTGCATAAGTCCCACTCCGTCCGCGCCGCAGTCGAGCGCTCTGTCAATATCGTCGTAACATCGCACGTCGGCAAGGAGCGGGATGTATAAACCGCGCTTTGTTATACACGGATATTTTTTGAGATTTCCGAGCATTCTCTCATTTGCGGATGCTCTTCGTATTTTGCGCGTAAAACGGTCCACGGTTACAAGATCGGGATAGATATACAGTTCGCCCTCGTCAGCGTCAAGAATGGCGTTTTCTCCCCGGGCTTCCTTAGGAATTTCCCGAATAACCACAGACGGTATTCCGAACGCCTGCGCAAGCTGTGCCGCTCCGGTATCCTCCCAGCCGAACTCACAGATTATTCCGAGCAGAGAGGAGCGGTCGAGCGCCATAAGTGCTGACGGAGTAATACCGTCGCACACGAGAATATACGGATGCTCGGGTGCTTCAAATGTCTGTGCCGGACCGGTGAGGATCTCCGTCAGACGAGCCGACACGTCGCTTATATCGGCATACAGCGATCTGATGTGCACGTCCGTCGAGCGGGCAAGCCTGCTCCTGTAAACATCGTCGGCAAGACGGACCGAACGCGCTGCAGAATTGCCGCCGTCTATGAATTGCCTGCAGCTGCCGAGGTATTCAGGGTCTGATAAGATAAGAGAGTGCATTTCAAATATCCACGCGATTTCCTCGCCGATTTCCGACACCGCCTCGGAACGCATGGCGGTGACAGCCTCCCGCGCCTCGGAAAGTGCGCGCTCGAATTTGACGTGCTCATATTCGGCACCGCGGAATTTGTCGGCGGCACCGTCATTTTTCGGAGATTCGGTGTCCTTGATGTAAGCGAGCCTTCCCATAACGCTCCCGCTTCCCATTCCTTTGCCCCGAAGGGTTATCATAGACTTTGTTTGTGACATAACAGTGCTTTTTCTCTCCATTTGCGTTTTTGTTTCCCGTAATATTTTTCCTTTTTCTGACGTCGGATATTCGCCGGCGCCGTAAGTGACATAAAAAAATGAAGTGCGGCACGGCGCCCGACCCCGTTAGACAAAAAATTCATTTTTTACGGAGTATAATATAGTTGATTCGTATGTATCGATTGAAAGACCGCACTTTGGATTGCGGGCGGCTGAAACGGGGGGCTGAAATGGAGAAAACGGTATATCTGGATCTGCTTTTCCTGATAAATTTCAGCATGGACTTTCTCTGCTTTTTTCTGACCTCAAAGCTTCTTTCAAGGAAGCTGCCGACCGTGAGAGCTCTGGCGGCGTCGGTGCTCGGCGGAATATACGCGGACGCGGCGCTGTTTGTAAACGTCGGCAGAGTAACGGCGCTCTTTATCGATGCCGCGGCGTGCCTGCTCATGTGTACTCTCGTTTATGCGGGCAAGAGAAAGAAAAGCGATATTCTTTTCTGCACGCTTGTTTATTTCGCGATCTCGATGGCACTCGGCGGTTTTATGACGGCAATTTTCAATCTCATCAACGGCATGGGGATCTCCGCCGACGCCCCGGAGTCTGCGGCATCCGACGGCATATCGGTGTGGCTGTTTGCGTTGCTTGCCGCCGTGAGTGCGGTAGTAACTCTTATCGGGTCGAGGATCTTTCGGCGCAAAACGAGCGTCGGGAGCGCGGAGGTTGAAATTACATACGGCGGCAGGAGCGTAAAGCTCCGTGCGCTCACCGACAGCGGCAACCTTTTGTCGGAGCCTATCAGCGGCAGACCGTGCATCGTTGCCGACATATCATCCGTCGAGTGCATAATACCGCGCGATGTGATAAGGGCGGCGAGGAACGCAGACTTTTCTGCCATTGAGACAATGGAGCCGGAAACGGTCAAAAACATCAGGCTCGTTCCGGCAAAGACCGCCGCGGGAGAGGGAATGCTCATCGCACTGCGCGCGGACAGGATAACGCTTGACAGCGGAAAGGGCGCGTACGGAGTTGACGCTATGATAGCGCTGTCGGATATAGGGGCGAACGCCGACGGAAGCTGCGCACTCGTGCCGTCGGTATTGCTTTCTTAAGCAAACAAGGATCAGGGAGGAAAAAGTATGTTGCAAACGGTAAAGAATATTTTTATCCGGATAAGGAAAAGACTTTACGCATTTATCACAAGACTCGCAGAAAAGCGCCGGGGCGGCGTATATTACATAAACGGTCCGGAGGTGCTTCCGGCACCGCTCTCGCGCGAGGAAGAGGCACGCGCAATATCAAGGCTTGAAGAGGATGAGGACGCACGACAGCTGCTCATAGAGCATAATCTGCGCCTCGTGGTGTACATAGCCAAGCGCTTTGAAAATACCGGAGCAGGGCTTGAGGACCTTGTGTCCATCGGCACGCTCGGGCTCATCAAGGCTATCAACACCTTTCGCGCAGACAAAAACATCAAGCTTGCGACCTATGCCTCCCGGTGTATCGAAAACGAGATACTTATGTACATAAGGAAAAATTCCGGCTGTAAGGGAGACATATCTATAGACGAGCCGCTCAACGTTGACTGGGACGGCAACGAGCTTTTGCTTTCCGACATTCTCGGAAGCGACGAGGAGAGCGTGTCTTTTGAAATAGAACAGCTTGAAGAGAGAATGGTAATACGCCGTGCGGTAGCCGCGCTTGACGACAGGGAAAGGGAGATAATCGAGCTTCGGTACGGCATGAGAGGGGACAGGGAGCTGACGCAGAAGGAGGTCGCGGACAAACTCGGAATATCGCAGTCGTACATATCAAGGCTCGAGAAGAAGATCATCGCGCGATTGCGTTCGGAGATCAAAGCCACTCTGTAAATTCCGCTCGCATATGGTACCGGGATATCCGACGGGTCGGGGGAACCTATCAAAAAGTGCGCCAAAGAGAAAAAATATCAAAAAACACTTGCAAAACAGGATTACATGTGTTATAATGGCTGTGTTCGTGAACCGATGTCAAAGAACATCGAGAAAAAAAGCGAGGAGTTTTATTTGAAATGAAGACAGAAATTCAGCCTAAATACGAAGAGTGCGTAATCAGATGTGCCTGCGGCGAGACTGTGACCACAAGATCCACAAAGGGCGGAGAGATCAGAGTCGAAATCTGCTCGAAGTGCCATCCGTTCTTTACAGGCAAGCAGAAGTTTGTCGATGCCGGTGGACGCGTCGATAAGTTCAAGAGGAGACTCGAGGGAACAAACAGATAACTTCTGCGGAAGTCGCTTGCAGAAAGGGGCAGGGTATGTGCTGTTTTAACGCGGTACATTTCCTGCCTCATTTGCGTTTTTTGCGCTTTGCAAAGTCCGGAGAAAATGTGATACGGAGCCGGCACGCCCGGCGGGTACCGCAAAAGAGATAGTATATAAGGGGAATTTCAGTATGGATGATAGCGTGAAAGTATTGCTTGCCTTTAAGTGAAGTACATCTTTTTCACGCCCAAATTGCTCTCAAAATGGGACCTGA
>JBJDZF010000131.1:0-20941 GCA_051867855.1 Eubacteriales bacterium | reverse complement strand
CATGTACGTCACGCGCATACATGAGTCTCGTAAATTAAAGCAAGCCAGACCTTGCGGTCAGTATGTTGACTTGCTGCGTGCACTTCGCACGCTTACTACTCCCTCATAAAAATCGAATCAATACCGTCGTATTATAACAGATTATCCGATATTTGTCAATATTATCAAAATAAAATTCCGTCAACGGATTTCAAGAGCGCACTTATCATGACCACCGGCAAAGCTTTGGCTTGCTCTGCCCTACAAGGGCGTAGTACCGGCAGGACTGAAAGCCCTTCGAAAAAAAAACGGCACCTGCAAAATTGTCCTTCCGCCGCAAATGCGCATGATACGTTAGCCTCCTTGTGTAAAGGGAGGTGGCACGGCGTATGCCGTGACGGAGGGATTGTCACACTATGACTCTCCAGACAATCCCTCAGTCAGCTTCGCTGACAGCTCCCTTTGCACAAGGGAGCCTCAGCTACGGCGGGAGTACTCATCGGCAAGAGCCTCTACGGAACCATCCGCTTAGCGGGTGGTTTTCGGAGTCCAATCATGACCTGCCGGGGCAATGCTTTTCCGAAAGCCCCGGCAAGGCAGAAGCTACTGCAGGCATTTAATCGTCAAAATTAATTCTTTCCTCTTCGACAACAAGAGGTCTCTTCATAATGCGTCGGTTCATGTTCATGACATATTCTCCGAGGAATCCGATAAAGAACAGCTGCAATCCGCCGATAAAGAGTATCAGCAGTATTATCGCCGCCGTACCGGTCCTGAATAACGCATAGGGGAAAATCAGCTTGAGTATCAGGCAAATCAGCCCCGCTACAAAACTTCCGAGCGACATCAGAACACCGAGAAACGTAGCAAGTCTCATTCCGATCTTAGTATACGACGTAAACGAAAGCATAGCCGCGTCATACAGAGAGTAGAAATTATTGCTCGTTTTCCCCGCTCTTCTCTGCTGCTGTTCATACTCTACCTTCTTTATCTTCGGTCCGAGCTCCGCAACGATCCCGCGTATAAACGGCGTCGAATCGTCGAGCGAACGCAAAACGTCAATAAAGCTCTTGTCGTACAGTCCGAATCCCGTAAAATGCTCTATCTGTTCGACACTCGACATCTTCTTTATCATTTTGTAATAAACACTGCGCAGGAAATACATGAATTTGCTTTCCTTGCTTGATGTCTTTACACCGCACACGATTTTGTAGCCCTTCTCCCACTCGCGCACAAACACGGGGATAAGCTCAAGCGGGTCCTGAAAATCGCAGCATATGCTTATCGTGCAGTCGCCCGTGGTATGGCACAAACCGTAATACGGCGAATTGAACTGCCCGAAGTTCTTTGCGTTGAAAATAGCCTTTATCTTTTTGTTTTCCGCGCATATCTTTCGCAAAAGATCGCGAGTGGAATCGGTTGAGCAGTTGTCTATGAAGAGTATCTCATAGTCATACCCATCCATACCCTCAAGCGTCTTTACAAGCTCGCGGCTCATCGCCTCGACGTTTTCTTCCTCGTTGTAGCACGGGACCATTATACTGATTTTTTTCATAAGGCGTAACCTCTCCGACAGCGGCGCTCCGCCGTCCGAATGATGTGAAATTATTATCCGTCCATAAGCAATGTCAGCATCGGAAAAACCGACGCTGACACACCTGAACTTTATCTGATGTTTTCAACCTCTCCGAGAGTCGCGTTCATCCAGCCGCAATCCATTATGAACTCGGCTATCTGTTTGTCCATAAATGCACCGACATCACCGTCCGAGAGGAAGCATTTCGACCATGCGACGGTCTTTTCAATGGCATCGGAGATATTCCATACAGGTCTCCAACCGAACACGGATTTCAGCTTTGAGCAGTCAAGCTTGAGGAAGTTTGCCTCATGAGGACCTCCGTCATACTTGTTTATCCAGTCGAGCCCGTCACCCCAGTGAGCACAGAAGAGATCGACCAGCTCGCCCGTGCGGCAGCAATCGCATTCGTCGGGCCCCACGTTATAGTACCCGGCATAGCTCTTCTCGTCATACTGCAGGGCGGCGATCATGAGGTATACCATCACAGGCTCAAGCACGTGCTGATAGGGTCTTACGGAAAACGGATTTCTGACCACGATGCTCTTGTGCTCCGATGCGGCGCGAACGCAGTCCGGAATGATACGGTCGTTGGCAAAGTCTCCGCCGCCGATAACATTTCCGGCTCTCGCGGTGGAAATGGCAACCGAATCGTCCGCAAAGAAAGAACTCTTATAGCTGTGCGTCACAAGCTCCGAGCAGGATTTGCTGTTTGAATACGGGTCGAAGCCGTCGAGCGTCTCATTTTCGCGATATCCCCATTCCCACTCGTTGTTTTTGTATACTTTATCCGTTGTTACGTTAAGGAAGGAGCGAACGCAGTCGGAAAGTCTGACACATTCGAGAATATTCGCCGTTCCCATAACATTTGTCTCATAGGTATAAAGAGGCATCTTGTAGCTGTCACGGACGATAGGCTGTGCGGCAAGGTGAAGCACGATCTGCGGGCGAGCCTCGTCAAAACATCTTTTCAGATTATTGAAATCCCTGATATCTCCGATATATGAAGTGATTCCGTCGGCAATATCCGCGCTCACATAGAGCGAGGGCTCCGTCGGCGGCTCGAGCGAATACCCGAAGACGACGGCTCCCGCATTGCGAAGCACTCTGCAAAGCCATGCTCCCTTAAAGCCGGTATGACCGGTGACAAATACCCTTTTGCCTCTGTAAAAATTCAGATCAAACATAAATCAATCCCATTTTTTCCACGGAGCCTGACCTCCGCTCCAGATTTTCTCAAGATTATCCTTATCGCGTTGAGTATCCATGCACTGCCAGAAGCCGTCATGTCTGTACGCCATAAGCTCTCCGTCCTTTGCGAGTCTCTCAAGAGTATCCCTTTCAAAGACGGTCGTATCGCCCTCAATATAATCGAGGACCTTGGGATCAAGCACCATAAAGCCGCCGTTTATCGGATTTCCGTCGCGATCTCTTTTCTCTCTGAATGCCGATATCTCGTTGTTCTTACCCATCTTTATAACACCGAAACGCTGACCTGCGTTCACGACCGTAATGGTTGCAAGTCTGTTATGAGAGCGGTGGAATTCCTCCAGCGCATTGATATCCACATCGCTCACGCCGTCGCCGTATGTGAGCATAAACGGCTCTCCGGGATTGAGGTATTTCTGAATACGCTTGATCCTTCCCCCTGTCATAGTATACAGCCCCGTATCCACAACCGTTACTTTCCACTTTTCGGTCATATTGTTGTGGACTCTCAGACGGTTGGTGCTGTTCGAAAAGTCAAACGTGACATCTGAAGAATGGAGAAAATAATCGTTGAAGAAATCCTTGATAATATGCTGCTTGTAACCGCAGCAAATGATAAATTCATTGTATCCGTAGGCAGAATAGCTTTTCATGATATGCCAGAGTATCGGCATTCCGCCTATCTCGATCATTGGCTTCGGTCTCAGGTAAGATTCCTCGGATATACGTGTTCCGAAACCGCCTGCCAGTATAACAACCTTCATTTTCAACAGCCTTTCCGCTAATTATTATAGCTCAAATACATAAAGATAATTACGGCAAACCCGCCGCAAACGTTAAATGTCTGTGAAATATTTACCTCCAATCCTTATTATGATATCACATTGCACAACGATTGTCAACAAAAAGTCGATATTTGTTTAATACCCCGCACTATCTGCCCGTTTTTACCTCTTCATTAAGCCCGCGGACAAGAGACATGAACTCCCGACTTGAGAGCCAGCGGCAACCGGATACGGTCGTCGAGGAATCGGCTTCCGTAATAACTCCGTCTCCGCTTTCCGTCATAACGGAAGCATACTGCGGGTAATTCAGTACCACGGGCAGGCAGGTATGCCTGTCCCCTATCCACGCTTTCCTGATCCTCGGTCTCGGAAGACTTTTTCCGTAATTCAGAGTCTTGTTTTCCGTCTCGCCCGTGCGCGGTAATACATCCCTGACCTTGCGTCTTTCACACGCCTTGCCGGCTCTTCCCATTATCAGGGTCGAGTGCGGATGCACCGCGGAATAAAACTTGACGGGAATGACCGTTTTTCCGACCCGAAGTATAAAATCAAAGTTCTGATTTGTGTTTGAGGAGCAAAAGGCAAATTTATTGAGCAGACGGAATTTAATATCCTCCTTAAGGCAATACTCACGCAATCCCCGAATAAACATAAGCCGTCTGTACGCCACTCTTATGTAAGGAAAAGAGATCAGGACGGCAAGGGTCAAAAGCAACGCCGAATATAAAAATATCACAGTAATTTTTCCCTCCCCGGTCCGTTTTCTTTCACGCACATACAAATTATAACACATCATTACGTTTTTTTCAACAACAACAGTATATTCAAATCCCCGATCTACTGCAAATAATATCCGCTCCGTACCGATAGACGGATGTTTTCGCCGAACGCCGGCAAATAGGACTTATCCGGCTTGTCCGGGGACTGAAAAATAGTGTAAAAATAATTCATATACGGTCTCTTTCGTTGACATGAAACAAAAATATGTTAAAATTAAACCGACGGCGAAAGTTGCATCTGCGCGCAGTCGCACTCGCCGCACATAATGGTTTTTTGGAGAGGTAAACATGAAAAATTTCAGAGCGCCCGCATTTCCGTTGATTACCGTGGACCCGTATTTCAACGTTTGGTCGTTTTCCGATAAGCTTTACGGTGACACACCGAGGCACTGGACCGGTCAGCGCCAGTTTCTTACGGGAGTTGTCACGGTCGACGGAACAAATTACAGATTCATGGGCAATGTAAACCCCGACAACTCGAGGTATTTCACCGAGCCGGAAGTCATTGAACAACTGAGCGTTGAGGTCCTGCCAATGACTACCAGATATGTTTTTGCCAATGACAGTATTTCCCTCGAGGTGGATTTCATGACTCCGCTGATCCTTGACGATCTGATGCTCATGTCGCGCCCCGTGTCGTATATATCGTACCGCATAAAGTCTGTCGACGGCAATAAGCACACTGTGCGTATGTATATCGACGTCAGCACCGAGATGTGTGTCAACACCCCCGATCAGACTGTCGTCCTCGGTGAGACGTCATATTCCATCACCGCTTCGAGCGGAACGAAAAATATGCTCTCACGCTCGGGGGACGACCACAGAATAGAATGGGGCACGCTTCATCTCATTGCCCACGGCTTCAATACGTTTTTCATCAATGCAAAAAGTAAGACCTTCAAGTTCAGAAGCATGGTATCAAAGTCTTATTCAACCGAATCTGCCGGAGTGATAACCACCCCCGGCACCGCCTGGTGCGCGCTCGCGTGTGAAAAGGAATATCCTGACATTACCGAGGCGGAGGATTTCGTATGCGTCGGATATGACGATATCAAGTCCATTCAGTATTTCGGCAAAAACATAGAGGCGTACTGGAGGCGTAACGGAGACACCTTTGAGGACATAGCCGCAAAGGCGGTAAAGGATTACCGTGAGATCTGCGCGCAAGTGAAGGACTTCGAGGAAAAGCTTATCTCAAAAGCGGAAAAGATCAGCAAAAAATACGCACAGATCGTTTCACTCGCATACAGGCAGGCGATCGCAGCACACAAGCTGACATGGGACGACGGAGAGCTTCAGTTCTTCTCAAAGGAGAATTATTCAAACGGCTGTATCGGAACCGTCGACGTGACATATCCGTCAATTCCCCTTTTCCTGATCTACGCCCCCGAGCTCGTCGAGGGTATGCTCAATCCGATATTCAAGCTCTGTGACATGGGAATGTGGGAATACGATTTTGCGCCGCACGACGTCGGTCAGTATCCTCTTGCCAATATGCAGGTCTACGGATTTCCGCAGAGAATAGACGTCGGTTTCTTTGCCTCATACGACAAGCATAATTGCAAGACTCTCGGCGAATACAAGCTTTCGTATCAGATGCCCGTTGAGGAATGCGGAAATATGCTTCTGTGCGTTGCGGCGATCTGCGCCGCCGAGAAAAATACGGACTATGCCGAAAAGCACAAGGATATTTTAGGCAAGTGGGCGGACTATCTCGTCTCTTGCGGCTTTGACCCCGAAAATCAGCTTTGCACCGATGATTTTGCGGGACACCTGGCGCACAACTGCAACCTGTCGATAAAGGCAATCGAGGCGCTCGCGGCGTGGGCAGATGTGCTTGTAAAACTTAATGAGAACGACAAGGCGACATATTACAGAGGCAAAGCGGAAGAATTCGCCGCCGCATGGGAAAAAGAAGCGCTCGACGGCGACCACTACAAGCTGGCGTTTGACAAGGAAGGTACATGGTCGCTCAAATACAATATCGTCTGGGACAGACTGCTCGGACTGAACGTCTTTGACAGGAAGATCGCCGATTCGGAAGCGACTTACTACCTTACCAAAGTGAACGAATACGGTGTCCCGCTCGATTCGAGATCCGATTACACCAAGAGCGATTGGCAGATGTGGTCCACCGTCATCGGAGATAACGTCAAATACCGTGACGCGGTCATAGACGCCATGTATGAAATGCTGGAAAATATACGTGACCGCGTGCCGTTCTCAGACTGGTATTTCACGTCAGCTCCGTATATGCGCGGATTCCAGAACCGCTCGGTACAGGGCGGACTGTTCATCAACCTCCTCGAATTCTGACAATTACGTAATTAACGGCAGAGCGGAATTTCGACATTACCACCCCTTTTTAACGGTAATGCCTGAAATTTCGGTCTGCCATATGTGTAAAATATATAAAATTTCAATAAATCCCTTGACATATGCATTGCCGAATGGTATAATGGACGGGTAATTTATTTTTGAAAGGTTTTATATGTTAACTGGTAATACTGCGGACGTTCCCGACCGAAGTACATATTTTGTTTTTTGTATATAATACTCGAGCATAACCCGACTGCGAAGAACTGCCGGGCTATGCTTTTTTGCGCTTTAGTCGGAAAATCCGTATTCATTACCTTTTTCACCTTTCTCATTTATTCGGGAGGATTTTAAACTCAAATGTCAGATTCGGTTCCTTTACAACTGTTGCTGCAACTTTTTCTCATTATGCTCAATGCAATCTTTGCCTGCGCGGAGATTGCCGTGCTCTCAATCAGTGACGCAAAGCTCAATCAATACGTGGCAAACGGAAACAAGAAGGCAAAGAGGCTTTCCAAGCTCACAAGTCAGCCCGCAAAATTCCTCGCGACGATTCAGGTCGCAATCACCCTTGCGGGATTTCTGGGAAGCGCATTCGCCGCTGATAATTTCTCAGACCGTATTGTAAGCTGGCTCGTTGGACTCGGAGTTAAAATTCCGGAAAAGACACTAAACACCATATCGGTAATTGTAATAACCCTGATACTTTCGTATTTTACACTTGTATTCGGAGAGCTTGTGCCCAAGCGGATCGCCATGAAAAAATCCGAATCCGTCGCGCTCGGACTCTCCGCTACCGTAACCTTCATCTCAAAGCTTTTTGCGCCCATCGTGTGGTTGCTCACGGCATCCACCAACGGCATACTCAAGCTGTTCGGAATCGATCCCAACGAAACCGGGGAAACGGTGACGGAAGACGAGATCAAGCTTATGGTCGACGAGGGCAGCGAAAAAGGTACAATAGATGTCCAGGAGAAAGAGCTGATCCAGAATGTTTTCGAGTTCGACGACCTGACGGCAGAGGAAATTGCCACAAGGCGCACGGACATCTCCCTGCTCTGGATGGATGAGACCGTCGAGCAGTGGGAAAATACGATAAACGAAAGCCGTCACACTCTCTACCCTGTCTGCGACGAAAGCATAGACAATGTTATCGCGGTGCTCAACGCCAAAGACTACTTCAGACTGAAAGACAAAAGCCGTGAGAATATCATGGCAAACGCCACAAAGCCCCCCTACTTCGTTCCCGAAAGCGTTAAGGCGGATGTCCTGTTTGCAAACATGAAGAAGCAGAGAGATTTCTTTGCGGTGGTGCTTGACGAGTACGGCGGGATGAGCGGTATAATCACCGTCACCGACCTGCTTGAATGTATCGTCGGAGATTTCGACGGAGGAAACAGGGACGACGAAGAAATAGTGCCCGATATAGAACCGATCGATTCCACAACATGGAAAATAAACGGAACCACCCCCGTCGAGGACGTTGAGGAGGCTCTCGACGTTAAGCTCGAATGTGAGGACTGCGATACCTTTGCCGGATATCTGCTCAGCATTCTCGGGGCTATCCCCGATGACGGCGCGGAGCTTTCGGTTGAAACCGACCATCTGTCGGTGAGAATAACCGAGGTGCGTGAACACAGAATTGAAAAAACCGTTGTATGTCTCAAAGATCCGGAGCCTTCGGATGAGGGTGATAAGGAAAAAGAGGACGACGGGGACTGACGGGTACACGCTGATAAACGATTTGAATTATATATAAATGCTGGGCTCCCTCCGTTTTTGCGGCGGGAGCCCTGTTGATCCACGGTTTTAGAAAATGTTTTCCATACGGTTAAACAAAAAATCCGTTGCGCCCACATGAGCGAGCGCAACGGATTTTTTATCGGAGCCTATCAGCTCTTTTTTGTATACTTGACAGTAGCGATCTTGATGTAATCATCGCCCTGCTCGAAGTCAAATTCGCCGTTAAGCGCCTTTGCTTCTTCATTGTCCGTCTCACCGACGGAAATGTTGATCTTGTCGCCCTTGATCTCGTATGTCGCATCCACAGAAGCAAGAGTAGCTCCGAGAGCCTTTACGTTGATCTTGACATCCTTTCCGTCAAACACGAGCTCGATGCCGGTCTGTGCTTTCTCTGCAGAATATGTACCCTTAAGGGTCTTGCCGCAGGAAGCGAGAGCCACGCATACAATAAGCGCCACCATCAATACAGCCGTAATCTTCAACAACGATTTCTTCATTGCAATTAACCTCCGTAAATTAAAATCGTTGGTATTATTGTATCATCCTCAACGCACTTTGTCAACATTTTTTTGCCTGTTTACGATAAACTTATAAAACTCATAGGCAAGGAGAGTAAGGTTTGCCAGAACGCACAGGTACACAAACAGATTTCCGGAAGAAGTATAAAAAGTCTCGGAGTCGTTCATATACACATCGTAAACCAGGCAATCTTCCACAAGAGGCTCCGTCACGGCAAGCACCTCGCCTTTCGGAGAAATGATCGATGAGACTCCGGTGTTTGCGGCTCTTATTACATATCTGCCTGTCTCGATCGCTCGGAGCTGCGCCTGCGCGTTATGCATATACAGCGCCGCGGAATCCGAAAACCACGAATCGTTCGTGGAAAGCGCGATAAGCTGCGCGCCGTCAAGCACGCTTTGTCGCGTCAGCTCCTCGTAAATAGAATCGAAGCATATTATCGAGCCTATTCTGCCGCAATCAAGTGAAAAGACGTTCGGGGAGTCCCCTGCTACTATCTCGCCTTCGGACATCACGAGCTCCGCAAGCGGCGGTATCAGCGTGCTGACCAGCCTGCGCATCGGAACATACTCACCGAACGGCACAAGATGACGCTTTGAATAGACCGTATCCCCGATATTTCCGTCCGGAGTCACCGCAATTATCGAATTAAGCTCTTCCCCGGCTTCGTTTTCGGTAAATACCCCCGCAAGTATCGTCACACCCGTATCCTTTGCAAGTCCCTTCAGGTACCTCGTCATTGACGCGGAATTCGGTATTGTATAGGGTATCGCCGTTTCGGGCCAGACCACGACCTCCGCGCCGTTCATTGCCGCAAATTCGGTACATCTTGTGTACGCATCAAGCGTTTTTTGCGTACTTTCCGAGTCCCATTTATCGCTCGATGAGATATTTCCCTGCGCCACGGCAACACGCACGCAGTCCGCCTCGTCGGCGTTTTTTCCCGTATTCATGAGAAATACGCCGAGCAAAGAATTTGCCGCTATGATCGACGCACAAAGCACGGCGCACACGCGAAGCTTTTCACGGTGAAGAATTGCATATGCGACAAGAAAGTTGACTGTAACGAGGAGAAACGTCACGAAATACGAGCCGAAAAGCGACGCGCTCTGAAGCTCGACGATATATTCCGACTGACCGATCGGAAGCCTTCCCCACGGCACTCCGAACCATCCGAGCGTCTGCGTCCATTCGTACACCGCCCAGAGGGACGCCGCCGCAAACGGCTTGAGTATCGGAAATCTGCGTGCCGTCCCCGTGCGGAATACAAGAGCCGTCAGGACAAACAGAAGTCCTCCGAAT
Source organism: Eubacteriales bacterium (assembly GCA_051867855.1). GTDB lineage: Bacteria > Bacillota > Clostridia > Oscillospirales > CAG-272 > HGM12713. The sequence goes on along the minus strand of JBJDZF010000131.1, from coordinate 10,733 downwards.
AGGGCCTGAAAAAATGAGAGACCGAGCCATGCCGCAAGCACCACGGCAAGAGCGGCGCCCTTTGTCATTCCGTCTATAAATTCAAGAGGATAAAGATTTACAAACCAATGAAAGACAACCACATAATAGCACATGAAAAACAGCAGTCCGAGCCTGTACATCTTCCGCAGAGAAAAGCCGTCCCCGTACCGCAGGATCACAAGCGCCGACGGAACAAGTGCAACCCACTCGAGAAATCCGAGCTTCGGAAAGACCAGGGTAAGTCCCGCAAAAAATGCGCCCGCCGCGAGCAACAGACAGGAATATGATCCAGATTTATTCTTTAGCATTATACCTCCCGGGTCGGCGCAATAAAATCGCCGACAAACCATATATCCCTCTTGTTTATCGAAAATTCCCTTCCCTCGAGGTAGGACAGCAGGTTTTCCTTATCGGTAACGGAAAACACAAGCCTGTAAGAGTAAAGCGCCTGATATTTGTAGCCTTTTTTCTTTTCGTCCCTGTTGACGCCGTATTTCCCGTCCCCGAGCAACGGATGACCTATGTGCGCCATGTGCGCTCTTATCTGATGCGTCCTGCCCGTGACAAGCTCGACCTCCGCGAGCGAATTTCCGTTCTTCTGCGCGACCACACGGTACTTCGTTATGATTTCCTTTGCGCCCTCAAATGGCTTGTCCGAGACGCGCACGGTATTGTCGGTGCTGTTTTTGCGCAGATATCCGACAAGCCGCGCGCTCTTTTTTTCCGGCACTCCGCACAGCGCGCAAAGGTAGAACTTGTGAATTTCGTTGTTGCGTATTTTTTCGTTCATCACGCGCAACGCCTCGGCATTCTTTGCCGCAATTACAATACCGCCCGTGTTCCTGTCGATCCTGTTGCACAGCGCGGGCGCGAAGGACTGCTCGCTCTTCGGGTCATATTCCCCCTTCTGGCAAAGATACGCTTTGACGTGCATGATAAGCGTGTTGTCTGCGCCCTCGGTATCCTCGTGCACAAGCACTCCCGGTCGCTTGTCAAGCAACATTATGTTGGCGTCCTCATAGACTATCGACAGCTTGGGAACAATATCGTACAGTGCACCGGAGTCCCTCTCGGGCGAATCGAAAAAAGCGTCCTTGATAAAGAGCTGTATCTCGTCGCCCTCACGCAGAATATACCTCTGCTCCGTCCGGGCGCGGTTTACCTTGATCTTTTTGGTACGTATGAATTTATACATCAGCGACTCGGGCAAGCCCTTTACTGCTTTACGCAAGAATTTATCGAGCCTCTGCCCCGCGTCGTTGCGCCCGACGGTAAGAATTCTCATTTTTCAAATATAGGGTCACCGCAACAGCGGCGACCCTCTCCTAACGTATTAAAATCAAAGTGCCGTACGACGGATCACAGCGTGCCGAAAATTCTGTCTCCGGCGTCTCCGAGACCCGGAACGATATATGCGTGCTCGTTGAGACACTCGTCAAGCGCGGCGGTATAGATATCTACATCGGGGTGTGCCTCCTGCACCTTCTTCACTCCCTCCGGAGCTGCGACAAGGCACATAAAACGGATGTTCTTACAGCCTCTTGCCTTAAGCATTGTAAGCGCATCGCAGGCAGAGCCGCCCGTTGCGAGCATAGGGTCGACAAGTATTACTATTCTGTCCTCTATATCGAGCGGAAGCTTGCAGTAATATTCGACCGGCTTGTGAGTTTCGGGATCGCGGTAGAGTCCGATATGCCCGACCTTGGCGACGGGGACAAGGCTCTGAAGTCCGTCTACCATTCCGAGTCCCGCACGCAGTATCGGAACAATGGCAAGCTTCTTGCCGGATACCATCTTCGCTTTCATTTTCGTAATAGGTGTCTCTATGGTAACATCCTCGAGGGGAAGATCTCTTGTAAGCTCATACCCCATGAGCATGGCGATTTCGTTGAGAAGCTCACGGAAGTCCTTCGAACCGGTTTTTTTATTGCGCATTATCGAAAGTTTGTGTGTGATAAGCGGATGATCCACGACATGAAGCTGACTCATTTCTGTACTCCTTTGATTTATCATTCTGATTTCCCGTATATTATAACTCATAAAACTTTATTTTTCAACCCTTTTTCGCAAATAAGAAATATTAAAATACAGGATCGCACCCTTTTTCGCGTTCGGTGTTTACAAAGGCGGAATAATGTGATAAAATTAGTGTATTAATTGAAATGTGAGGAATTCGGTAAGTGCAGACAGAAAAAGTCACTGCGGGAATATATACGCTCGGATGCAAGGTCAATCAATATGAGTCACAGGCCATCGCCGAGGAATTTGAAGCGGCAGGCGTTACCGTACTCCCACCGGAACAGGTGTGCGACATTTACGTCATAAACACGTGTACCGTCACCTCGGAATCAGACAGGAAAGCCCGTCAGACGGTACGCAGGGCAATAGCCGCAAATCCGTATGCGTACATCGTGGTCACGGGATGCCTTGCGCAGGTCTCGCCCGAAAGTATGTCAGCCATTTCCGGGGTCGACGCCGTGTGCGGAAACACGTCAAAGCTGTCCGTGGTGCGGACCGCTCTTTCTCTTGTAAAAGGAGGAACAAAAAATCCGTCCCCCTCGCTTGAGGTAAACGACCTGCAGTCCGCCGGATTTGAAAAAATGAAAATAACGCGCTTCGACCGCACAAGAGCGTATATAAAGATCGAGGACGGGTGCGAAAACAAATGCACCTACTGCATAATTCCCTCGGCAAGGGGCGGCGTGCGCTCCAAGCCCGCGGACGATGTTATCGCGGAAGTGAAAAATCTTTGCAGCGGTGAGGATGCCTGCCGCGAGGTCGTGCTCACCGGGATCGAAACAGCGTCGTACGGCAGAGATCTCGGCGACATCGATCTCGGAGGCCTGCTCTGCCTTGTCGACCGTATTGACGGCATCGGAAGAGTCCGCCTCGGCTCCCTCGACCCATCCCTCATAACAGACAAATTCGTGTCCCGGATCTCGGGACTTCACTCGCTCGCCCCGCATTTTCATCTTTCACTGCAGAGCGGAAGCGACAGGATACTCGCGCTCATGAAGCGCAAATACAACTCCGATATGGCAATGTGTGCAATAGAGAGATTGCGCGCCGCCATACCGAATGTAAAATTCACCACCGATATCATAGTCGGATTTCCGGGAGAGACTGATGAGGATTTCCGCAGGACCGTGGATTTTGCAAAAAGGGCAGAATTTCTGAAAATACATATTTTCCCCTATTCCAAGCGCCGCGGAACACCAGCTGCCCAAATGCCGGGACAGCTTCCGGAAAACATAAAGCACGAAAGGCTGAAGCTTCTGTCCGAGCTTGAAAAAGAAATCCGGGAGCGTATGCTCGCCCGTGAGGTGACCGATGCGCCGACTCGTGAGGTGCTCTTCGAGAGCTGTGAGAACGGGTTTGTTTACGGTCATACGGACAACTTTATTGAGGTCGCGGCAAAGTCCGCCGCACCGCTTCACTCGCAGATACGTACCGTACGACTCACCGCCTCCGATGAAAATCTGTGCTACGGAGATATTGTTTCCGACGACAAATCGGATAAAATATAAGAAATTGAGGAGCAGACATAATGAACATTCGCGAACGAATCATAAGTACACGCAAAACCGGAACCGTCGTCGGATTTCCGATGATGAGCGAATCCACTCTTGAGTCCATGAAAAGGGACCTGGGTCTGCGCTTGACACTGCCGGAGCTGAAATACTGCCAGAAGCATTTCCTGCTCGGAGAGAAAAGAGACCCCTCGCTTGACGAAATATATTTTATCGACGCGCTCCGCGAGGCAGTGCGGTATTCTGCACGGCGCGTTGCTCTTTCCGATTTTTCGGCACGGGATCCCTTTGTCTATGATACCTTCACCGACCTTATGGATAAGGCAAGATGCCTTGGAATGTGCAACGGCAAGGAATTCACGCTTGCCGACGCCGCCGCTGTTTCGGGCGCATATATGGACAGGATCGGAGTAAATGCGCACGCTGCAGCCTCGGTGTCGGAGATCGGCGACGACCTCTCCGTGTGCGTTACCGAGACTCATGAGCAGACATCCTGCGCGGATTTTTGCACCGACCGTTTGCGCACAGACAGCGCGTTTGTGATCCTCTGCCGTGAGAATGACGGATTTGAAGCGGCTATGAGCGAGCTCCGGAAAACACGTGAGTACCGCAAAAGTGTTAGAGCCACCGTGACCGTCGACAGCCGCGGCATTGCCTATGCGCTCTGCAAAATGGCAGACGGAATATATGCCGACCCCGAACGCATTCCGGGACTTCCCCGCCCCATTGAGCTTTCGTATCTCTCCGAATGCGGAGAGGGCTCGGTGATACTTGCCATGTCCCGCGACGATACAAATGCAATAATACAAAAAGCATACGAATTCGGGATCACTGCGTCGTACTTTGCAAAGTCAATAAGATCCGACCGCTTCACCGTAAGGCATGACAACAACGCGCCCATGACCCTGCTCTCGTCGTTCATCCGCACATTTGCGGATCTGCCCGAACCTCACCGATTTGTATCGACCCGTCAGTTGCCCGAGGAAGATAAATGCCGACCGTCGGCGATAGTGACGGCACATCGGGAGGAAAGCTTTGAGGGGACGGTAAAACTCGGAGGAACACGCGTCTGCTCGTACACGGTTGCACCGCCGAGGACCGGGGCGTTTATTTCGGCTGCTGACACGGTCTTATATACCTGTCTTAAAATGATCTCGACCGGGGTACAGAGAGACAAACTTAGACTTAACATTCGCTATCTTCTTCCCCGCAAATCGGAGACGGATTCCCTGTCGTTTGCTTTGGATATGCTTCTCGGCGCGTATCGCTCGACCGTTGAGCTTTGTATTCCCGAATACGCCTCGTGTATTGAATACGCAAATGCACCCTCTCCGACATTTGTCTGCACGGCTTTTTCGGATGTAACAACACGGGATCTCCCGGAGAGTTTTATGGGAACCGGGCACGGAGTTTACCTCATCGCCGCAAACAAAGCCGGAAACGGAATGCCTGATTTCGAGAGCCTGCGCCATGTTCTCGCGACCGCGGGAAATCTGCTTTCGTCATTGGAGCTTCCCACATTCTCCGCACGCCCGTTTGTCGGAAATGTGTCCGAGGCAATCGGTGAAATGTGCGGAAAATACGTTTTTTCCCCGGAACCGATATACGGAAAGTTTACCGAGAGCAATATGTGCGGCTTTATAGTAGAGGCTGCGTACAAAATAGACGGAATCCGTATCGGATGCACGAAGGACGCCGAGATAGACGTGGAACACCGCACTGCGGAGGACGGGGCCGATGTGCAGTAACGAAAGGAACGCCGGAAAGGTCCTCATAAGCGGAGGCTCACGCGGCATAGGTAAAGCCACGGTTGAGGTATTCGCGGCTGCGGGGTACAGGGTGGCGTTTATATACAAAAGCTCCGAACGTGCCGCGGCGGAGCTTGCCGAAGCTACCGGGGCATTTGCCATTAAGGCGGATATCTCCGACGCGTCTGCGGCAAATGACGCATTTGAAAGTGCCGCCGTTCTTCTCGGGGGACTGGACGTTCTCGTCAATAACGCGGGAATTTCTCAAATAAAGCTGTTTACGGATATAACCGACGACGACTGGAAAAAAATGACCGACACAAATCTCGGCTCTGCTTTTTATCTCTCGAGAAGTGCCGCAAAGCGCATGATATCGCAGAAAAGCGGCAGAATAATAAATATCGGCTCCATGTGGGGCAAGTGCGGCGCCTCGTGCGAGGTACACTACTCCGCCGCAAAAGCGGGCCTGCGCGGAATGACACAGGCGCTTGCCAAGGAGCTCGGTCCCTCGGGCATCACGGTCAACTGTATTGAACCGGGGGTAATTCTTACCGATATGAACGCCCGGTTGACACATGAGACTCTCGAAGAGCTGGTAAACTCCACACCGCTTATGCGCCTCGGCACACCGGAGGATGTTGCCGCTCTCGCTCTGTTTCTCGCCTCGGACTCTGCCTCCTTCATCACGGGGCAGATAATCGGGGTCGACGGCGGCTTTGCCGTGTAAAATGTAACGCGAAAGCGGAAAAGCAAGCAATTATTGTAAAATTGCTCTTGAAAAGAAATCCCATGTGAGTTATAATAATATAGTACGATTTATTCAAAGGACGTGATTCTGAATGAAAAAAATCAATATCGGCATACTCGGCTTCGGCTCCATGGGGAAGGTTCACGCCTTTTGCATTGAAAATATGCGGTATTTTTATTCTCCGCTCGGTTTTGAAGCAGAGGTCGCGGGAATATGCACGGCGCACCCTCAAAAAACCGAGTCGATCTGCGCCGAATACGGATTCCCCGTAAGTGCTGTCTGCGAGGATGATCTGATAAACGATCCGGATATCGACGTCATTGACATCTGCACTCCCAACATATATCACTATGAAACAATAAAAAAAGCCCTTGCGGCGGGCAAGCACATATATTGCGAAAAGCCGCTCTGCACCACTCGCGCGCAGGCTGACGAGATCGCAAAACTCGCTTCCCTATCCGAAAGGGTGTGCACGGTCGTTTTCAATAACCGCTATCTCCCCGCCATGATCCGTGCGAGAGAGCTTGTAAATGAGGGGCGTATCGGCCGCGTTCTCTCATTTTCCGCCGAGTATCTTCACAACAGCTGTGCCGATCCGGAGAAAAACGCGGGTTGGAAGCAGAACGCGAACATCTGCGGCGGAGGTGTGCTGTTTGACCTCGGTTCGCATTGCATAGACCTTGTATACTCTCTCTGCGGAGAGTTTGAGAGCGTTAGCGGAATGTCGCAGATAGCGTTTCCCACGCGCCGCGGAGCGGACGGCAAAGTATGGCAGACCAACGCGGACGAGGCGTTTTATATGCTCTGCCGGATGAAATGCGGCGCACGTGGTACAATTACCGTCAGCAAGCTGATAAACGGCACGAACGATGACCTGAACATTGCAGTATACGGTGAGCGTGGCTCTCTCCGCTTTTCGCTCATGCAACCGAACTACCTGCGCTTTTACGACGCTGCCGAAAGCAACGCAAACCTCGGGGGGCTTGCGGGATACCGCGACATCGAATGTGTCGGGCGCTACGCCGCTCCGGGCGGAATTTTTCCGTCCCCCAAGGCCCCGATAGGATGGCTGCGAGGGCATATGCAGAGTATGTATTCATTTCTCGATGCGGTGAGCACAGGAAGAAAAAATACGCCCGACTTTTCCGATGCCGCTCATATTCAGGCGGTCATGGAGGCGGCATACGCATCAGCTTCCGACGGCAGCAGAGATACACGGATCTGAGGGAAAAGATATGTCGATCAGGGTAATAGGAATAACCGGACCGAGCGGCGCCGGAAAAGGTGCGCTCTGCGGACATTTGCGCTCACTGGGTGTTCCGTGCATCGACGCAGACGAGGTCTATCACTCAATGCTCGGAGCAGGAAGCGAATGTGCCGTAGCGCTTGAAACACTTTTCGGAAGCGACATTCTCTCCCCCGACGGCTCCGTGGATCGCCGCAGGCTTGCGGGGGTGGTTTTTTCGTCACCCGAAAAGCTCGAAAAGCTGAATTCCACAGTGCTCGGATTTGTTATCGCACGCATAGAGTCGATGATATCCGCTCTCGAAGCGCGGGGCGAGTCTCTTGTCGTCATCGACGCCCCGACGCTCATCGAATCCGGGCTTTACAAAAGGTGTGATGCGGTGATCTCCGTACTTGCGGACAGGGATGTCCGACTCGGACGTATTATGAAGCGGGACGGGCTGTCGCGCGAGCTTGCGCTTAAGCGGATCAATGCGCAGAAAGCCGACGATTTTTACATCTCGAACTCCGACCGTGTTATTGTCAACAACTCCTCCGAGGATAAGCTCGGAGAGTGCGCAAAACGCATCATTGCCGATCTTACGCACGGAGATCTTCTGCCGGATCACAGTAAATAATGCCATTACAGAAATCGAGGTAACTCTTTGATGAAACCACAAATAAAGCGTCCCGTGGCAATCCTCATCATAATGTGCGTCGCAATCCTACTTGGTTTTATCATAAACTCGATCTGGGATTTTGCTGACAAAAAGCTCAATCCCAAGAGCTATGATGAGATAATTTCGGAGTGCGCGGAGGAATTCTGTATCCCGGAATACATTATTTATGCTACCATCAAGGTCGAGAGCGGCTTTGACCCCGACGCAATCTCGTCTGCGGGCGCAAGGGGACTTATGCAGATGATGCCGAAAACCTTTGAATGGCTCACGGGTGACGAGCATCTCGGAGAACACCTCGACGCTTCAAAGCTTTTTGACCCGGAGGTCAGCATCAGATACGGCACGTATTATCTGCGATACCTGTACCGTAAATTTGATTACAACTGGGATTGCGCTTTCGCGGCGTACAATGCCGGAGAGGGCAACGTGAGCAAATGGCTCGCAGACGAAAACTATTCGGACGGAAAAGGTAATCTTACGGACATCCCGTTTGAGGAAACAAAGCGTTACGTAAGAAAGATCAACGACGCCATCGATACATACAAGAAACTGTATTACGAAACCTGACAGGAGGCAAAAATATGGAACAGAATAAATTTGAATACAGAAAGCAGACCGTGTATGAAAAGGCTCCCGCAAAAACAGTAACGGAGGCTTTTGAATATGCGGAAGGATATAAGGAATACCTTAATCTCGCAAAGACGGAACGCGAGGCGGTTGCATACTCGATAGAGCTTGCAAAAAAGGCAGGTTTCCGTGAATACAGTTTAGGAGACCGTATAGTCCCCGGAGATCGGCTGTATTATAACAACCGGGGAAAGAACCTCTTTCTCTTCAGCGTCGGAAGCGAACCGCTTGAAAACGGAATACGTATAACGGCGTCCCACATCGACTCACCTCGGATAGACCTCAAGCAGTGCCCGCTTTGCGAACAGGACGGCTATGGAATGTTCAAGACTCACTATTACGGCGGAATCAGAAAATACCAGTGGCTCGCCATTCCGCTCGCACTCCACGGAGTTGCGGTTAAAGAGAACGGAGAGATAGTCAATATCAATATCGGAGAGGACGAGGGCGACCCCGTGTTTTATATCAGCGACCTTCTCCCTCACCTCGCACACAAGCAGGAGAAAAAGCCGATCGAAGAGGCGGTCGACGGCGAAAAGCTGAACATTATTGTCGGAAGTAAGCCCGACAATAACTCGATAAAATCCAACATTCTCAATATCCTTAACGAAAAATACGGAATTACCGAAGAGGACTTTCTTTCCTCCGAGCTTTGCGCCGTTCCGGCACAAAAGGCACGCGATCTCGGGCTTGACCGTTCGATGATCTGCGCGTACGGACACGACGACAGAGTGTGCGCATATCCTGCCCTCACGGCAATACTCGACAGCACGGACAGCGCTCACACGCTGATGTGCATACTTGCCGACAAGGAGGAGATCGGCAGCGAGGGAGTGAGCGGAATGCAGTGCGAGCTGATGCTCGACCTGATAAATGAGCTGTCATTTGCACTCGGTGCAAATCCCGCAAAGGTACGTGCAAACTCGAAATGTCTCTCCGCCGACGTGTCCTCGGCATATGACCCCAACTTCCCCGAGGTCTTTGAAAAGCAGAACTCGGCTCTCATTTCCTGCGGCGCGGTCTTTACCAAATTTACCGGTTCACGCGGAAAATCCGGTACAAACGACGCAAACGCGGAATATATCGGCTGGCTCCGCGGTATACTTGCAAAGGACAACGTGGTATGGCAGGCAGGTGAGCTGGGTAAGGTCGATTGCGGAGGCGGCGGAACCGTTGCAAAATATATATCAAAGCACAATATCGACACCATTGACCTCGGCGTGCCCGTTGTTTCAATGCACGCGCCCTATGAGGCAATAACAAAGGTCGATCTCTACGAAACCTACCGCGCTGTCTGCGCTTTTAACAGAAATTGAGGTCCTGAATGTTAGAAAAACTTGAAAGCACCGCAAAGCACTATAATGCAATAGAAGAACAGCTCGCGGACCCTGCGGTGTTCTCCGACAACGACAAATACACGGCGCTGATGAAAGAGTACAAAGCGCTCACACCGCTCACTTCAAAGTACCGCGAATACAGACTTGCCGAAGCCCGTAATGCAGAGGCACGCGATATGCTCTGTGAGAAGCTCGACCCGGAAATGCGGGATATGGTTGCGGACGAGATAAAGCAGACCAAGGCAGAGATGGAAGAGCTGCTTGAACAGCTTAAAATCCTGCTGATTCCCCGTGACCCCAACGACGACAAAAACGTCATAATAGAGATAAGAAGCGGCGCGGGCGGCGAAGAGGCAGCGCTCTTTGCGGGAGTGCTTTACCGTATGTACACCATGTATGCGCAGAACGAGGGCTTCAAAACCTCGCTGATAAACGCAAACGAAACCGAGCTCGGCGGGTTTAAGGAGATAACCTTCATGGTTGAGGGCGACGGCGCATATTCGCGATTCAAATTCGAGAGCGGAGTGCACAGGGTACAACGTGTTCCCGAAACCGAGTCGCAGGGTCGCATACAGACCTCTACCGCTACCGTCGCGGTACTGCCCGAGGTTGAGGACATTGAAATCGACATAAATCCCGCAGACATTATAGTGGAATCCTGCAAATCCTCCGGAGCAGGCGGACAGCACATAAACAAAACCGAGTCCGCAGTACGTCTGACCCACAAACCCACCGGGATCGTTATTGAATGTCAGGAAGAACGCAGTCAGTTCAAAAACCGCGACAAGGCTATGAAAATGCTGCGCGCCAAGCTCTAC
>JBJDZF010000130.1:0-4849 GCA_051867855.1 Eubacteriales bacterium | reverse complement strand
AAATTTTGTTTTTGAACTGTTCTGTTGAAAATCAAAATTCAAGGGATTAGGGGTACTTTGCGATGTATTCAATCCACATGTCTCTCACCTCAACGCTATAAACGGTGAGAGGTATGTTTTTTACTCTTGTCAAAATGGCCTCCTTCCGCGCAAGGCAGGAGGAGGCTCAAAGCGATCGTATAAAGGCAGTTATGCTAAATATTAAAAGCACCGCATGGAAACAAGACAGAGGTATGCTCTGTTTTTGCCTTCATACGATGCTTGAGATCTACGCCCTTTCGGACGGACTGCCTATACGCTATAAAGTAATATTCAGTTATTTGTATCTGTGTTGATAATACGAGTCCGCATATTGGTATCTGCTCTTTTGCAGATACTTGCGTATTCTGCGGAAATACGCAACATTTAAAACCATTTCGGCTTTACACTTATTACACTTGACTCTGATATGTCCGGTTGTGTCTGCAAACACACCTTCTATATAATGGGAGCAATATGGGCACTTCAGTTCTCTTTCGGGCATTGAGGTACACTCCTCAAATGAAATGATCATCTTACGATGTGCTTCCTCTGTTAGCGGTTGACTTTGGAACTTCGGGGCGGTGTTCGGTCTTATCATGCGATCACCTCCGATTCAAGTATTTGCTTCATCAACAATTCCTCAATAGGATGATATTCAAGCAACCCAAATTGCCGAAGTCTTATAAATAATGGTTGAAATCTTACTCCGAGCAGGTCTGCCATTTGCTTCATAACCGCTCTCCCTTCGGGATCAAATACATTCTCGCCATATATTTTTATCGGCTCACCTTTGTTAAACATTTTGAGAGCGTTCTCCACTACAAAACGCGGAAGCAATAACGCAGCTGCAATTTTGTTCGCGCTTGACTCATTGATATTAAAAGCGTCATGCAGTTGTTTTGTCGGTATGTATTCCGACATATCCATATCACGATTATACGATGCCACGTTGGTATTGCAAAGCCTATTCATAATGTAGTGCCCTGCCTCATGTGCCATGTTGAATCTGCAACGCTCTCTTTGATCTTCCGCAAGATAGCACTTATCTATTACTACCGTCTTTTTCGGATAGAGTTTCATAGTTAGCTTGCCATCTCGCATTACTTTGAGTAATCTTGTTCCGTTAGCGATATATGCGGTGATAGTCTTATCATCTTCGACAATATGCTCAAACTCTATCTCAAGTCCAAGATAGTCTGTCATTAAACCTCTTATGTCTATATAATCTTTGGGAGCATTATGTTTTTTAATATAATCTAAAACTAATGCCTCACAAAACTCCTCAATCTCCGCATTAGACATATTAAATTGTACCATTCATCTCCTCACGTATTTATGCAAGTATTTCCTTCTCAACAAACCACTTTCCATCCTCGTCATAAATATCTCTTTGCTTGCCTTCAATCATAACCGTATACCGGGTTCCGCAACCGCCGACTTTCAAAGAAGCAGCAGGTGTTATATGGAGAACTCTGTCAATCTCATATGTTGCTCCATCTTCCCACACCATACTCATCGGACGGATGTTTCCATCCTTCGTGATCTTCACGATCATAGTCACATACACTTTTTTGAATTTCATAGTATAGTTATCTCCTTTACTGTGGTATTCCTGTCGGCATAATCAGCTTCGGACTATTATGCAACGGCATTTTAGGATTCTGCAACAATGTGGCGTTCTTAATAATGTCATACCCGAAACGGGAACGTATTTCCTCTACCGCTCTATCAAGAGTTTCAATTCGAGAAGTTTTTTCAGCATCATAAAAGAGGTTGATCTGCTCATCAAAGTCAAGCGACACAAGGTTAATCGCGCGAACAGTGATAGAACGGATTGGATGCTTCCAAGAGTAATTCTTCTCAAAAAGTGAAAATGCTTCTCTTGCTATAACGGATGGGCTTTGTGTGGAGAGAGGAATTTTACATTGCCATTGCTTAGTAAATAATTCATTGTCTCTAACTGAAATCGCAACGCCCGCTGCTTTTTTATTAAAAGTGAAAAGTCTATGCCCTATGTCATGCGACAATTCAAGAATAAACTTCCACACTTCAACTGAATCTTCAAGATCTTGCAGGGCGGTAATACCGTGACCGCAAGACTTGTCAAGTGCTTCAATATTACGAACTGTTACCTTAGATTCGTCAAGTCCGTTTGCAAATCTCCATATATCCACCCCGCATTTACCGAATGCCCGTTGAAAGAAGTCAACAGGCCAATTCGCAACTTGACCTATGGTTGTGATACCATAAGAAGCGAGCTTCTTAGTGGTTGCTTGACCAATACCAAGCAGGTCAGATGCAGGCAAGCTCCAAATCTGGTCCTTAAATGAGTCCTTGGTAATAACCGTGATTGCATCTGGCTTTTTCATGTCCGAACCAAGCTTAGCAAAAATCTTATTAAACGAAACTCCGACAGAAACGGTAAGTCCCAATTCAAACTTAATTGCTTCTTTAATTTCGTTTGCAATCTTTCCCCACTTCCAAATGCACGTGTGCTACCGCTTACATCAAGCCAACATTCGTCCATTCCAAAAGGTTCGATCTCATCTGTATATCTTCCGTATATTGCTCTTACTTTCTTTGAGTATTTCATATATTCGTCATAGTGCGGCGGTACGATAATCAAACCTGGACATTTCTGTTTTGCCTGCCAAACAGCTTCTCCGGTACTGACCCCCTTTTCTTTTGCTTTATAGTTTTTGGCAAGAACAATTCCGTGTCTTTCCTCAACATCACCGCATACTGCAATTGGATAAGTTTTGAGTTCAGGATTCAACATGCATTCAACAGAAGCGTAGAAATTGTTTAAATCACTGTGCAGTATCACCCGTTCCATATATCCCCTCAAAATAATTTTTTCAATAAAAACATGCAAAATGTATTGACAATCACGAAAATTAAGTGTATAATAAACGCAAGTTGATTTCGTGTTGTGCTTATATTATACACAATCTGTTTTCGCTTGTCAATAGGTTTCACGAAATTTATTTTCGCTTTTTTCAAAAAATAATTGTTGGAGGGGAATATGACTTTCGCCGAAAAAATAAAAAAGGAAAGAAAGAAGTTGCAAATGACCCAAGCGGACTTCGCAAAACATATTGGGGTTTCCTACCGTATGCTTCAAAACTACGAATTGGGCAAGAACCATCCAAGAACAAGGGACGTGTATCAGAAAATAGCTACTGCCCTTAATGTTGATGTGAACTATCTACTCACAGAAGATGAAGATTTTGTTTTGCGCATTGGAGAAGAATATGGTCCTCGAGGTAAGAAAGGGGCAGAGCGTGTCCTTGCAGACGTTAATGCTCTTTTCGCGGGTGGCGAAATGGCAGATGAAGATATAGATACCTTTATGCAAGCAGTACAACAAGCGTATTGGGAAGTAAAAAAGATCAATAAGGAGAAATACACTCCCAAGAAGTATCGCAAGGAAGACAATGAGTAATTCCATCATTGTCCGTATTATGGGACATACTGAGTGCTATACTTATGTCAAAGAGAAAGGGGGATTTTGATGGCACAAGTTACAGATGCTATCTCTGCTGCGAATAGAATCTATCGCACTTATGAACACAGACGCACCGAACACATCGCAAAGGAAATGGGCATTTTGATTATCCCTACCCCTTTCAAAATACAGAAAGGTGCTTACAAAGTAATCGAGCGTCAGCCGATCATATTTATTAACGATCATCTACACCCCGTTGTCCGCGAGATCGTTTTCGGTCATGAACTTGGTCACCACCTTTTACACCGCGAAGAAGCGATCCGTGCAGGTGGCTTCCAAGAGTTCAACCTTTTCGATATGCGCGAAAACAGAATGGAGTATGAAGCCAATCTATTTGCGGCTCAGCTTATGCTCCCCGATGATGAGATAAAAGAACTGATATACAGAGGTTACGATGTTCAGCAGATTGCCAAAGCCATGCGTTCCGATATTAACCTCGTTGCAATCAAAGTTTCCGAACTCAATCGCCATGGTTGCTCCTTCAGAGAACAGGAATACCATAATAAGTTTTTGAAATAGTGAAATGTCCACACTTAAAGACAAAAGGCGTTGCCCCATCAGATGAAGGGCAACGCCAAATTTAATCATGCATAGAAATAGTTCAACAATCTTTGATATTATATAAAGTCTGAAAATTATCACTATCAGTTGTTCAATTCAAGATGAAATTACATTTTCATTCTCAATTGTTCATATTAGTCATCTAGATGTCAGTCAAATTGAGTCACCAAAAAATGTATCTTCTAACATCAAACACAAGCAATGATAAATGGGTAAATGCAGTTCTTGAACCTTGTATGTTTCTTTTTGGGGAGCTTTTATACAAATGTCAGCAAGCGCAGATAGTCTACTTTCCCTTTCTCCTGTAAGGCCAATGACTTTCATGCCTTTTGCATGAGCTACGATTGCAGCATACAAAATGTTTTTACTGTTTCCGGAGGTAGAGATTCCCCAAAAAACATCCCCTTCATTTCCATATCCGTATACTTGTTGAGCAAAACACAATAGTGGTTCGCAGTCGTTCATGTAGGCAGTCGAGAGAGAAAGATGACCGTCAAGAGCAATAGCAGGTAATGCTCCTTGCAATTTTTGGGAAAGAACCATTCCTAATTCGGCGTCCATCGAAACCAATTTTTCTGATACATCTTGATCAATTTTTCTCTCTAATACAAAACTCTTCATAAGTTCACCAACAATGTGTTCCGCATCTGCAGCCGACCCACCGTTGCCTGCTATCAATAATTTTCCACCATTGCGATAACAGTCCACAATGATTGAATAGACTCCAATCAGTTCTTCCTGAATGTTTAAAAGAGAAGG
>JBJDZF010000129.1:0-4850 GCA_051867855.1 Eubacteriales bacterium | reverse complement strand
CATTGCCAAGGGGGAAGAATATCAAAAGCCCATAGGAATTGCCGTGGGCGGTAGCAGTGAGGCTGATTTTGAATTCTGGTATGATCGCGGAATCCGCCTGATTTCCTCCGGAAATGATATTTCCTGTATCGTGAATGCCATGAAAGCGCAGGCAGCGCTTATGAAAAAGGTCGCGTCCCGATAACTGCTCTCGGGTATCGGACGGTATATGAAACAATCTTAAGGTTCTGAAAAACATCCACCGCCTGCAAATTTTCAGCGGATCTGCATACAGGCGGTGTTTTGATTGTACCCAACAAGGGGGGGACTATTATGACTGACGTTATTTTTTCTTTTGATACCGAGAATTTTACAAACCCGATCGGTGCCGACGGAATTCTCAATGAGGCGATAATCCTTCGCAGTGAGGGTATAAAGGGTAATTTCCTTTATGTGGGATTGCTCTGTGGACAGCTGGAGAATTGGGGGAGGCACGACATCATTGAGGAAATGTCCCACCATAAGGTTGGGATACATTCCTATGCTCACACCATGCATCCCGTAATTGACGAATACACCGATATTGAAGACCCGTTTGAGGCGGAACGGAGAGTTATTGAGTCGGAATCGAAAGCCGTGGAAGAAGTCAAGCGCCTTTTCAATGTGTCCGGGGTGGTTGCCACCATGCCGCCGGGCAATCAGCATTCCTATGCGGCAATGTACGCATATGCAAAGATGGGGATCCCGATTTATGCAGACACTTTTATTGATTATCCCGCGCGTCAGGGACTGTTTTATTGCAATATGTACCATTTCGGAAGTCAGCAGCTGGAGGAATGGCTCTTCCACGCCGATGAAAAGGAATTGCGGGAAAAGATAGATTCTTTTTCCGAGCACAATATCGCAATGATCGCTACCCATCCTGACAAGAGTATTTGCGCCGAGTGGTGGGATGAGCTGAATTATATGAAAACCAACTGCGAGTGGGGCAAATGGAAGATGTCGAAGCTCCGTCCCAAGGAGGAAACGGAACGCTTCTATTCCAATTATCGCAGGATGGTGCAGCTCATAAAGGCAGATCCCAGATTTCGCATCCGAACATACGACGATATCGCGGATGATCTTGCCGCAATGCCGGTCCGATATCTTACAAGGAAAGATATGTCACGCATCGCCGCAGAGCTGAAACAGAAGTTTTCTCCCGTCAAGTGGGAGCAGTCTTACTGCCTGTCGGATATCTTCCTTGCCTGCAGAGATTTCCTTTTGGGCAAGGAAAACCACGAATGCGGATTTGTATACGGCTTCCTTAATAGACCGGATGGGATTACCGAGTCCGTCACCGTGACGGCGGCGGATATGATTGATTCCGCAGAAAAGATGAATACCGATAACTATCTTCCGGAGGTGATCCGGGTGGGGAATAAAATGCTGGGCGCCGGTGACTGGCTTCGCGCCGCGTTGCAGATCGTCGGCGGCAGTGAGGTTGCCGTGGTAGAGCCTGATGTTCAGCTTCCGTCTCTGGACGCACATCCGCTGATCAAGAATATGAATCTTAAGGGAACCTGGTGTCACAGCGATTCTTTTGAGGATCGCTACCTTTCAGATCGCCTCAGATGGCAGTCCTGGACCCTCAGGTATTGATTTATGACAGAGCGGGAATTTTATTTTGATTATCTGAAGCGCTTTTCGTTGCCGACCGACGCTGAAGAAACACTGGGGACGGTCGGAGAGATCCTGTTGGACAGGTATGCAGTTGTATTTCATGAGATCCTGAATACATACTTTTCCAACGGATTTAGGATCGAGGAACTGAAATCCGCCCGCGAAAACCTGTCAGATCAGGCGGGCGTTTCTTTCTATGCTCTGAATTTTGTACTGCTTGTTTGCGGTGCGTATCGAATCAAGCCCGCTTTTCTCGCAAAAGGCTACTCCGAACAGCTTTTTTACGATACCTTCGAAGATCTTTGCTACAAGGTGAGAGAGTGTAAAAAATTCAAGGGCGAGTGGGGAATTTTCGTTGAATATTGGTACTCAGCATTCTTTAAGATGAACCTGTTTCGCCTGGGACGTCTTGAGTATGAGATCATGCCATTCGATGGGGATACCTATTCAGCTCACGGATTTACTTTGCATAAGGGTGATCCCGTTATCAGTGTCCACATACCCTCAAGCGGTCCTTTGGACCGCGAATCACGATTCGAGAGCTACCGTTTGGCGTACGATTTTTTCGGAGATATGCGTAGTAGGGACGGGAAGTTGCTTCTGTATTGCGAGTCTTGGCTGCTCTACAGCAGGCACCGTGAGTTTTTGCCTTCTCATCTGAATATTGTGGACTTCCTTGATGATTGGGAGGTCGTCAAAACGGTTGACTGTCCCCAATTTTGGGAGTGCTGGCGTATCTTCTCGGTAAATTATGACGGCAATCCGGATAATCTTGTTTGTACGAATTCCCTGCAAAGTGCCATTGCAGGGCATCTTAAGCGTGGCGGATGCATGGGGTATGGCTATGGGTTCAGGGTTCTGGACGGCACAGAGAAAAAATGATAAGTAAATCCCATGGATCTATACGCTTTTCGGAAAACTTCTGTTTTTCCGAAAAGATCGCCGAAACGGTTAATGAAAGGAGATTTTATATATGCTGCTGACAAAAATGGTCTCTTCCATGGAGAAGTGTTTCCCAGAGAGCCGTCCGGCGCATTTCCCGGAATACAATTCCTGCACCGCATTGCGGGGAATGCAGGTGTCTTATCAGATTTTTTATATGGAAAGCGATCTTGCCAAAAGTCCGAAAGAATTCTACCGACCAATACTTTCCGGCAGTCTTGCGCCATATGCAACACTTCGAACCGTGGAATATATTCCGTCTCTTATGCCGGGATATCCCCGCAACGGTTCGGATACGGATTATCTCAGGCTCACACCGGGGCTTTTTCCGGATCTGCTGTTGCCGTTGCATCACGACGGGTGTGTCCCGGTCGTCCCCGGGCAGTGCAGGTCACTTTGGGTGGATATCAGACTTCCGAGGGAGGAACTGAAAGCCGGCAAACATACCCTGCAAATCGCATTGGAACTCAACGGCGAGTCGGTGGATACCGGAATATTTACGGTTATACTTCAGGACGGAGTATTGCCTGTGAGTGACTTCCCGGTGTCCCAGTGGTTTCACTGCGATTGTCTTGCGGATTATTATCATGTACCGATCTTTTCGGAGCGGCATTGGGAGATCATCGAAAACTTTATGCGGGTGGCGGTGCACAACGGCATCAATACCATTCTGACGCCTGTTTTCACTCCGCCGCTGGATACTCATGCGGGTGGAGAGCGTCCCACAGTCCAACTGGTGGATGTGACAAAAAACGGTGCCGGATATAAATTTTCCTATGAGCGTCTGGACCGTTGGGTTGCGCTTTGCGAAAAGGTCGGGATGAAATATTTCGAGATTTCCCATCTGTTCACCCAGTGGGGGGCGGAGGCGGCACCCAAGATCATTGCGACGGTGGACGGTGAAGAAAGGCAGATATTCAACTGTAATACCGATGCGACCGGTGCGGAATACATTTCTTTCCTGCAATGTTTTTTACCGGATCTCATCGCGCAGATGAAAGAAAACGAGGCGCTGCAGAGCCGGTTGGAACAGGCCGAGGCGCAGCTGAACGACCGGCAGATCGCTGTGGAAAAAGCCGGAACTTTGGCGGAAGCGTCGCTTTCGCTCAATGGCGTGTTTCAGGCGGCGGAAGCGGCTGCCCAACAATATCTTGAGAACATCGAACGCATGAGCGGGCAGCAGGAAGCGATCTGCCGCGACATGCAGGCGGAAGCGGAAGCGAAAGCGGCGGAGATCGTCCGGGAAGCGCAGGAATACAGCGAAAAGACGCATGCGGAAGCGGACGCATACTGGAAACAGATCGTTGCGAGGGCGAAAGCGCTTTTGAAGGAGCGGGACGCCCTGCGCGAGCTGATCCAAACCGCCGGAAGGAACGAAGGAAAATGAAAACCAACGGGAGCGAGCCGCAGCAGATGCCGGATTTGGCGCAGCTGGAAGCGGAACTGCAGCGGGAAAAATATAAAAAACGCTATAAACGGGTCCTGCGCAGCACCGTCTACACCCTGATCGTGGTTGCGGCAGTTGCCGTTCTGGTCGCGACGATCTGGATGCCGGTTCTGCAGATATACGGCTCTTCCATGACTCCGACGCTCAATGAAAGCGACATCGTCGTTTCCATCAAGGGAACGGATTTTGTCCCGGGAGAACTCGTTGCGTTTTACCTTGGCAACAAGATCCTCGTGAAGCGCTGCATTGCCGGGCCCGGCCAATGGGTCGACATCGATGAGGATGGGAACGTGTTTGTGGACGGCAAGCTGCTGGACGAGCCCTACCTTGTGGAGAAGGCTCTGGGCGACTGCAATATCGAGCTGCCCTATCAGGTGCCGGATAACCGCTATTTTTGCATGGGCGATCACAGAGCCACATCCGTGGATTCGCGCAACACCGCCGTGGGCTGCGTTGCGGAAGAACAGATCGTCGGCAAGATCGTGTTCCGGGTTTGGCCGCTCGCGGGCTTTGGGGCTTTGAACTAGAAAGGTTGATGATTCCTGCAATGAAGCAGAACTTTGTACAAGAGGCCGACAAATATATAAAATCGCGCCAGCGCAAAAGACGGTGGTACCGTGTGGTCACCTGCCTTGCTGCGGTGGTGGTTTTCTGCACGGTCTATGCGCTGATCCTGCCTGCGATCACGATGGAACAGGAGGGGCAGTGCGAGATCCCGGAGCATACCCATGACATATCCTGCTATGTGCAGGTGACCTCCATCCCCCGGAGCGTTCTGACATGCTCAGTCCCAGCTGCGCTGCGGTATCCGCGAATTCCT
>JBJDZF010000128.1:0-4920 GCA_051867855.1 Eubacteriales bacterium | reverse complement strand
TCCCGTCCGCAAGTCTGCCGCCGAGCACCATGCTCTGCCCGTTGTCGCCCTGCTGAACTCCGACATAGAGATCACTGTCCTTATTGAAGGAGAGGAAGAAATCCTCTATAAGCTCAAGTGCGATCTCTCTTGTATACACTCCGTTCTCCATATCCCTCTTGAAATAGGGATACATATATTGGTCAAATCTTCCGACCGTGTTGTGGTAGTCTCCCTCCAGCCAGAGGGCGTAATGGAGGATACGGAAGAACTGCAATGCCTCGCGGAAATTCCGTGCGGGGTATCTCGGCACACGGTCGAGTATCTCCGCGACATCTTCCCTGCCCATTCCGAGTGCTTCGTCGCGGTATCTGTCGCACAGAGCGATGAGCGCGTCTATCATTCTCACCTGATACTCATTCGCGCCCTCTTTACGCGCAAGCAGTCCCTCGGATATTGTCTTTGCGTAATCGGGCGAGAGATTTGAGACGTAACCGAGCTCGTGTATGTAATGCTCTTTCTTTATCTCTGCCCACTCCTCCTCGGTAAACACGTCGGGAAGATCTGCAACCGTTCTCATAAGAACTATCTTCTCATCGGGGTGAATATGCGGCACCTCAAGCCCCGAAATGTACTCGAAGCGGCGCGTCATGCGTTCCTCGGGAGAGAGTCCGAGAGCGGAGTATTCCGCACCGAGATCTCTCTCACAGCGTCCGCGCAACTCCCTGTGCGCGCGGTCGATTACAAAGTAATTGTATAGTTTGTCGTTCATCTTAACACAAACTCCGATATTCCGAAATCATATCCATTTGTAACAACTCAATTAACGGTGATCTCTCCAACGATTCCCTTGAAAAGCCCGCCGAGAATATAGCATGGCTTTCCGCCGGGAAGCTCCTGCAGTGCCGTGTTGTGGTAATGCCCCGCAAATACTGCCTTTATCGCGGGAGAATCAATAATAAACTTTGTGATTTGCCGTGTTCTCTTTGCGGTTTCGTCATCAACTTTCAGGTTTTCATGTGAAGGATCGTGATTGAGGAAAGGGTCGAGCAGAGGAACGTGACAAAAGAGTAGACACGGGTAACCTTTGTCAATTTCCGATCTGAGCTTTTCAAACTGTTCGTCCGTCCATACATAAAAACTGTTGTCCATGGAAATTAGGTTTACGCCCCCGCATACACGGCTGTCGAATATCATATTACCGTGGAATTCCGCCTGAACAAGGTCGGATATTTGTTCACGGTAGTCAAATGAGTCCTTGGTACCTACCCTGGGACAAAACTCATGGTTTCCTGCACAAAAGAGATAATCATAAGGCTCAAGTATCCGCCCGGTTTCCACACGCACTGCGTGGGAGACAAAATCCATCACGTCTCCGGTTATGACGGTCGCGTCAAATCCTCTGCCGTACTCCATTGCCTCCCTGAGCAGATCCTCGGGGGATACCGGGTACGAACACGATTCATCCGTAAAGACCTTGCGCCGCCCCTCGGCGTGTCTTTTCATTGAATCTCCGTCCTCATCGTCGGCAAGAGAAATATGAACGTCCGTGAGATGCAAAATCCTCACAGGCTTATCAAGTCCGAGATTAAGACTGATCTTTTCAGAATGTAGCATAATCAGTTCCTTTCAGTTTTATTAGCATCAAAGTTTAAAACAAACTCTATAATAAACGCCGCGCTCCACGAAAATGACGGATTGGATCTCCCGACGCGTTTTACGGAATCATAATTCTCATAGATCCCCTTGGGAAGATTGTCATAGATCATATTGAGCAGAAATTCTCTTATTTCAACGGCAGTTTGGGTAAAGCCGTAATCCAACAGCCCCTTCACCGCGAAATAGGCAACGTTGAGCCATGTCGGTCCGCGCCAATAATCCGTACAGTATGCGGGAGAGTCGTAAGTAACAGTCGGCATTCCCGGGTAAAAGCCCTTTGTGTCTCTTGCAAGCACGTCCATTGCCTTCGCACGCTCTGGCGAAGCCGTGCCGACAAACAGCGGCATAAATGATGCCGGAGACAGCACCTTGCAGAATTCCCCTGTGTTTCGGTTGCGGTCGGCATAGCAACCGCGCTGATCGTCAAAAAGCATTTCCTCCGTCAGCTTTTCAAGTTTCTGCTCTTTCTCCTGCCAGGGCGTCCCCGGTTTTCCGAGGTATTGAGCCATCTTTGTCATCGAACGGTAAAACAGGATCATATAGCAGTTAAGGTCGACAGACCACAGATCGACGATACCGTCATCCCAGCGCGGCGAATTATCCCAACCGGACTCCCAACGCGGATGCAGGGAGTTGTCCGCCAGCGGGTCGGTCTGTGCGGAATAATAGAACAGTCCTCTGTCGCATCGTTCGGATGACCAGAATTTCTCGTTTTCGGTAAACCTCTCATAATTGCGGCGCAAGAAATCCATGTCTCCGTCTGCTTCAAATACCTTAAGGGTTGCCCACGGAAGAACGGGAGGCTTTGAATAATTGTCCATGATACGTCCGTCGACATGTATCACATCGGGAAACATTCCGTCAGGCAGCTGAAAGCGCACAAAGGCATTGATACAGCTCTTTGCAAGCTCCGTGTCGAACCTTGAGACCGTCATGGCGTGAAAAGCCGAATCCCAGTTCCAGATTCCCGCGCAGGGACCCGACCAAGGGGATATAACCGGTGTGTCCCCCCAAGGCGCGGACGGATCATTTACTGTGTTTTTCCGCAAAACGTCATAGGACGCGCTCAACAGTGTGAGATCTCTTTCCGAAAGTGAATTGCGGTATAGGTTGAGCCACTCATCTTTTGACAAATACATCGTTAAAAATCCTCATTTAATTCTATTTTTACAGCTAATCGCTAAGGGTTACGGCTGACCTTTGAAATATTCTTCCGCCGTGTCGTAGCATGTCACTGTAATTCCCTCATCTTTGATCTCGGCAACGTGAATATCGTCCGCGGCAAGATAAATGTTTTCCGGAGATATGTTGTCCGGATTACTGAAATATTCATTCCACGGTGACAGACGCATATCGATCGAGGTGATACCCATAGCCGCAAATTTGGGTCTGATGATCCCCGTTGCCGGATCGTGATATCCCGCGTAATTATAGGAGCCGGCAGGCCAAAAGGCATATTCGGGAGCTATAAGTGAATACAGATCGGCTTTGGTTCCTTCAATTCCGTGATGGGCGATCTGGACGATATCACACTTCAGTGTTTGCGAGGTGTATATACGCTTCATGGCGGCACTTTCGGCGGGATAACAGTCTCCAAGTATCATAATGCGCTTACCGTTCGTTTCCATGGTGAAAATCAGGCTTGTATTGTTGTAGCTGTTATCATTGCTTTGCATTGTATAAGGTTCCAGAAGCTCCAGATTGCATAGAATCTCGATCTTTACGTTTCGTATGTAAAACACCTGACCGACATGAGCCTTCACGCGCTTTGACGTTTTATATGCTGTGCTGTTGATTGCACTCATAACCTGTGAGCGCGAGTCTCCTCCCCCCTGACTTGCCGCGTCGGATGACGGGAAATTGAATATGAATTGCTCAACGGGGACCACATCTCCATACGTTTTTGCAAACAGCGGGAAGGTTCCGACATGGTCGCCGTGGGCGTGGGTAAATATCCATGCCGCTATGACCATGTTATCCGGGTCGGGCGCCTGCTTACGCATGGTATTGAAAATGCGTTCCGCGTCATCGCTCTCCCCGTGACCTCCGTCAATAATAATAAAGCTTCCGTCCTCCAAGCGCATCACATAGCACATTCCGTTTACGTCCGCGGTATCTTTTTCGGTATTCGTTCCTCCGCTGTACAGTCCGATCTGTGAAAACAGTGTGGTAGTCACCGCGGTATAGCTGTTATCGCTTTCCAAAAGCGGAAGTGCTGTCATGGCGAGTGGCTCTACAGTCAGATACATTCTTGACATTTTCGGAATAAAACCGATATTCACTACACTTGTTGAATTTGTATAGGTTTTGAAAATATTTTCCTCAATACTGTTTTCCGTATACAGTGAATATCCACCGGAGCTGAGCGTATTCAGATAGGTCAGAAAAGTGTCCTCGGATAACTTTGAAAAGACAAACTCAAGACAGGAATCACCCTCATCAATGATCTGCGGTTTTGCGTCAGCCAGGATCGGCAATTTTGCTTCGGAGAGCGTTTTATCCGAAGAAAAAGAGACGCTGTAATCTTCCGCAAGTATAATATCATTCCCCTGCTTTACATGACTGAACTCAAGCTTAAGTCTAATCACCGCATCATTGAGAGCAGAGCTGTCATAAGAAGCAATTACAAGTTTGTTGCCTGCCATTCTTATCAGGCATTGGGAGTAATCGGTCAGCTCCGCATATACCTGTATGCTTTCGTCATATCCGGTCAATCCTATCAGAATTTCCGCTTCATCGCTGTTGCGTTCCTCTCCGTCACGGAGATAATCGCTCTTCACCGTGGGCTTGATACCGCATATATTTTTAATCGCCGTTGCCAATGAGTCTGCCAAAGCATACCCGTTTTCCCCGTCATCCGACGGATATACGATCCTTGCTGCCGAACCGTCTGCGGCAACCGCGAAGCCTTCCGCATCGGCATCCGTAGTATTACCGTCCGACACGTCATTGTTCACGCTGTCATCATCTACATTCTCTTTCGTCTGGCATGACGTCAAAATCAGCATCGCCGACAACAAAAAGAGAGCGGTCAGAAAAATTAAAACCTTTTGTATTGCGCTTCTTATTTTCATATGCTTTCCTCTCTGAACCATATTGACAGATCCTCTTGATTTCAAAACCTCAACATACACATCTATCCGCACGCCCGTCGGAGCCTATGTCATTTATTATTCCGTTCCGTAGCTTTAATACTCCTGTATTCGGTACATGTCATACCGGTAGCCCTTTTGAACTGCTTGACAAAATAGCTCTGATCGTTGAAGCCGCAGATCTCCGAGA
>JBJDZF010000127.1:0-21241 GCA_051867855.1 Eubacteriales bacterium | reverse complement strand
ATTGGATGCGACGCCGTAGCCTTCCGGACTCATGAAATCCAGCGTAGATGCCAGACTCTGATAGTCATATGCAAAGTAATTTGCGGGATGGTTCGGAGTACCGGAATATGCCATACGGAAGCTTACCAGGTGATTGGGATCCAATGAACGGATATGATTGGTCTTTTCCGCAAATACTTCGGAAACCTTATCGTCAACGAACCGGCGATAAGCCGCTACCAACGCTGATGAAGAAGATTCAAGGAGCATGGCATCGGTGGCACCTATTACTGCCCCCGTGGAATCCGTGGGAGCTTTGCACCCCCATGCCGCCTCCGCATTGTCAAGAGAACCGTACTGAACATTGATCCACTCTCTCCAGTCGGCATCCCAACTCTTTCGCAGCGAGTTTTCAAGATACCGTCCCACCGCTTTTTCCCACGCAATGTCATAGGCAACTATCCTGTCTATCTCAGCAAAATGCAGTCTGTTGATCAGCGTCTCAACTTCATTTTCCCTATAATCCATGGGGTAGGCGAATGAACGGATCGACAGATCCACATAAAGCCCCAGCTTATCACACTTGTCGATCATATCCAGAATATTGTTGCAATCCACCATGTTCCGATAATAAACATAAATGGAAACAGAATTAAATCCTATCTCCTTGAGCCGCAACAGATCCTTCCATACTACATCAGGGTCATAGGAGGATTTTTTTACATACTGGTCATAATCAGTCTCGTCGGTTTCCGCGGTTGAAGTAGTGGGCATATAGTTGATTCCGTACAGATTAAGGATCTTTCCGCCCCGCATATAATGCCCGTCAGAAGTCGTGACATACTGCCTTTCGGATTCTTTTTTGGGGCTCCAGAGAGTGATACTGTGTTCTATCCTGTCTCTCACCGAACCGTTGACCGAAAGGGTGGTTACAACCCGATCCGGATTTTCACCCGGGATGGCATATGTTCCTTTGAGATTGTAGTAACCTCCGGAAGCAGGAGAGGTGCCTTCCGAATTCTGCTCCCATTTTTTCAGAAGTCTTTCTCCGCTGTAGAGGGCGACCGATACCGTTGCCTTTTCCTCTGTGTTTTCGTTGAGGCAGATATAATTTGCACCGACCACTGCTGTGGGAGAATCCTGCACAGGGTAAATATATTCATCGGTCCCGCCTTCCAAAAGGAACCAGTCCTTAAGCATGGCAGAT
The DNA here is from genome assembly GCA_051867855.1 of Eubacteriales bacterium. Taxonomy (GTDB): domain Bacteria; phylum Bacillota; class Clostridia; order Oscillospirales; family CAG-272; genus HGM12713. Next base: position 20,055 of record JBJDZF010000127.1, on the reverse strand, counting down.
GCCATTTCAACAACTGCTGCAATGCCCTCCGTGTTGTAGAATGCATTATCGGTTGCCCCGACTGCTCCCACGACGGCACCTTCATAATCCCCGTTTCTCTTCCCCGTACCGGAAAGCAGATTTATCCAGGCACCGTATCCTGCATGGAGTCCTTTTTCATCAAGAATTTCCAACAAAGGGATGAACCGATTGGAACGATCCTTATTATATCCGGTACCTTGCCGTCCGGAGCTGCAGGAGATCGAAGAAGCGGGAACCGCGTAATTCCGATCCGTCAATATGGTCTGACCGGAATAGGTCACCATCTGCGAAGCATTTGTCACGGGGAACACCTGCGTCTCGGGTGCCATACCGTCAATCAGCAATCCTTTTTCCTGTTTAATTGCATCAAGATAGCCTATGAACTGGATACGATCCAGATAATACAGATGATGTCCCGTAGCTATTTCCGCACTGTTCTGTGCAAATCCTATGCTGACCGTGGCGGCATTGGAAAATACGACTTCGGTTCCGACTTTTTTTACTTCCCATGTGGCGTAATATGTAAAATCCGAGGCATAGAGCAGGTAATATTTCCACTCCATGGTCAATTCCACCGTTGCAAACCAACGGCAACCGTTTTTGTCCTTGATCTCAATATAGAGTCTATCGGTATCGGCGGACCCTTTTGCGTAGAATCCGACCCCGTAAGCACTGCCGGGCGATACCTTTACGGATTTTGTGAGAAGATCATAAGTTGAAAGCGACGGTACTTCGACCTGCAGCTGATATTTGCTGTGTGTTGAGCCGTAAGAACCTATTGTAGTCTTCACATTGGCTCCGTTATCAGAGGAATGGGTCATCAGGTCAACATCGCTGCGGCTCGACGTGTCGAGAACAGTCTGTACCTTGGCACCGTCAACCTTATCCATATAACTTGCAAGATAGGTTTCCCTGTCAAGCACGGAGCCGCCATTCTGCTCATAAAGAACCGTTTCAAACGCAGGACCTCCGAGCGTAATGAGTCTGCCGCTGTTTTTCAGGTAAGTGTCAAGCTTTTCGTTAAATCCCACGGGAACCGTGTCGGCTCCCGCTAAAATGAACAGACTTGTCTTGTCTGCGTCCAATGCCTCAAGGATATCTGCGGTTCTGTTCAACAACCGGATATTTTCCCCAAGAGACGACAATGCCTGCTTAAGAGCATCTGCATACGTAACCGTTGAATTGAACACTGCAAGTACGATTTCACGCTCGTCCTCATATGTCAGTTTCAGGTCCGTAGTTTCCGGTATGCCGAGATCCTTTGTTACAGTGAAGCTGCTCTCGGAAAGATAACCCAGATATTGAAGCAGGAAATAATCCACGGCGGCATCCATTGCCTTTTCCGATCCACCGCAAATGACGATTTTATTTCCGGTTACACGGATCAAATAGTCATTTATTTCCAACTCTTCGACAGCCCGGCGGGATTCTTCGCGGTTGGTTGCCCCAACCAGGATCTCCTTGATTTCGCTGTTTTCAGCGGAATCCTCCCAGTCGGTCACTATCTCTGCGGTAGCACCTGCTACTGCAGAAAGCGCATTCGCAACCTTTGCTGCCTGCTTTTTCGCGACCGGATCCGCTTTGTCCGCACGAACGACGCGATATAATATTTTGCCGTTTTCAATCAACATTACTTTTTTCTCCTCAATGATTGTATCAACCGATTCAACAGTGGTACCGTCGTCATCGTCATTCTTATCGCCACCAGCACAGGAAGCCAACGGCGGCAACAGCAATACCAACAACAATAAAAATGCGACTGTCCGTATCCAAAGCTTCTCTGTGAATTTTACCATAATTATTTGTCTTTTTCCTCCCTTTCCCGAATCTTGGATTCAATGATTTACGAAGATTTTCCGTCATCGTTTCTGAGAAATTCCAATTTTTTATAGTCTCCGAAATTCTCCCTTGCCTGCCAGAGAATACTGACATCTCCCGTGAGATGCTCTGCAACATAGCAACCCCTTTCGGCATCCTGCAAAAATCCCCCCGGGATCTTTTCGGGTTCATATCCGCTTCCCAACCAAACAAGTCCTCCGTCGGTCGGATAAACCGTGACCTGTGCATCGGCAAGTCCGCTTACGGTGATACGTTCATCCGCATCAATATGTGTGCCCACCGCCTCCTTCTTGACCGATACTTTGGAGCGTTTTTTCTGCTTGATGAACACTCTGCAATCGGTATGTATCCAGCGTGAAAGTGAATAAACTCCCTCATCATTTTCCAAAATGAATTCCGAGTTATCAAACGCAGGTGCACCGTCCGGTGTCGTAAAGTGCATTCTCACAGAAGCATCCTTTGCAAAGATATTGAAGAACATGGCGCGACGGCATCTTGAGAACATGGAGATCGGTATTTTATCATTGACGCTGTAGAGTTCAAAAGTCATTGGGAAACCGAAGCACTGCATTGATGCGCGGACCAACAGCGAGGGTACAAAGGATTCGCTTGGATGCTTAAGCGGCGGCAGATGTCCGCAATTTTGCGTTTTATGGGGGAAAGACCCACGGATCCAAACCAAATTTGCTTTTTGTTGATATGTGGAGTAAGCACGTTTTTTACCGTCCTGCTCCACCCATGCACTCACATGGGCGGAGCCGTCGGACATTTCCCCTATTCCGCCGTCGGAAAACAGAGCGGGATGCTCAAAGCTATCGGAATAATCATCTACCTCGGCGCGGTCCAGCTTAAGATCTGTAAATATCCTGAAATTACCCTCCAATTCTTCACCGATGGTAATTCCGACCGTATCCAGGAGCCGCTTGGAGGCGTTCCGGAGACTTCCGTACAGAATGACCTTGCACCCAATCGTTAAGGCTTCAAACAAAGCGGCTTCCATGGCGCTGCCCGCTTCCGGAACAGGAGTTATCAGTATACCGTCAAGAAATATCTTTTTATCGACACGGCAAAAATTGCCGTCGGAAATCACGGTATTTACGGGGAACCCCTGATCGATCACGCTCTCCATGAACCAATCTCCCATAAAGATACCTGCGTTGTGATTTTTCTGATAAGCCGGGGTCGAATAAGTATCTATCGGATATATCCATGTGACAAGTCCGGGAGCATCGGAATAATCATTATAAGCACTCATCAGATGAGGGACGACTTCATTGGGACACCGCTCCGGCATTCTGCCGAACGAATCGTCCGCAGAGAGCAAAGAGATACCGAAAGGCTTGGTGACCTGCCCGTCTTCGTCCAATCTGGCGATCGCCAACGGAAGGTAAATGTCATGAGGACTTCTGTCATAGCGGTCGAACCAGGGAGAGTTCAGCCACCATGGGTCATGGATATAATATCGGAACAGAAAGCCGTGATCCGGAAGATCTGCAATATGGGTCATAAAACCCGACAGCTCCAGACCGAATCGATAATCAAGCGGTGCCCATGGAGAATTGGGCGGAGCTACCAGGTTCTTTTGACGGTAAATTTCCTCAATGGGACATCCGTGAGCGGAAATATCCATACCGGTGGAGAGATTGGAGCCTCTGACCTCTATTCTTGTATCGCCGATTTCGGCGGAAAAATATTTCCAGAACTCCATAATACTCTTCCGGACAGATGTTCCTCCGTCAGAGTTGAATTGCTTTCCGTCAAAGGTTTCTCCAAGCCAGTCCCATGAAGCCAAAGAAAAGCCAAACCCGTTTGAAAGCCAGATATAATCAAACCCTATGTCCCGCTTCATTGCCATGCACTGTCTGCCGAGAAATTCTCCGATGTGTGTTCCTTCCGGAATTCCGTCGGGATAGGCGGCGTAAGGACGGCTGTCAGCGTGAAGACGCGAGGCACAATGTAACCACTTTTTGCTACCCATGGTATCTCCCGGGGCAATTTCCGGGTGACGTTCATATTTGAACTCCGAATAGGCAAATTCCGGTCCGGGATCAAAGGTCTCACCGACTTCGATCTCAAGGCCGGTAATCTCCTTTCCGACCCGTTTTACGGCAGATACTATCTCTTTGAGATCCCCGTATGTCATCTCCGGAGGATTTTCCATATATAGTATGGGAAAAGCATGAAGAGAGAGATTTTTTTTCCTCGATTCGGGATCAGCATACCTGTCCCAGTTGCCGATCCCTATATATTTGCACCATTCAAATGTGTCCTCCATACGTCCGGCGTATTCCAGAATTTCCGAGCCGTCTGAAGTCCAGAACAAAACCGAACAACCGTCAGCGTGCTTCAGCATCGGGAGCCATTGCTCAAAGAGCTTTCTTGCCACCGATTCATAACCCGCCTTACTTTTGTCAAGTCCGAAGGGCTTCAGACTTATTTCAAGGCATACCCGCCCTGCCGTTGTTGTACATTGATACTCATTGTTGAACATTATTGCCTTCTCTCCCGCAATATCACTGTTTACGCATTTCTCTGAAATTGTAAAATCCGCATTTTTTCGAAAACGGTTACGCCACTTGGAATCTCAACTTTTCAAAAGCTGGGAGACGTGATACACAGCTTCCAACTTTTGTCGGAAAAAAATATTGAATTTTTTAAAAACAGTGGTATAATAAAACAGAAAAGAGTGTGAATTGCCTGTTTAAATTTGTCTTTATTTAATAAACAATTTGCATCGATTTACTGTTTGTCCCGAAAATACCCTCTCACGGTATGAATCCGGAAAACGGAATTTTTCAGCATTTCCCCTTTTCTTATTCGTAAAAAGTATATCATCGCACCAACGGTTTGTAAATGGGGAAAACAAAGCACAATTTGTAAAAAATAAACTTTTATTAATTATTATTTCTGAACTGAAATATGAGGAACTGTCCATGAATTTCGAACAACTTCGACCTTATGTCCGCTATGCCCGAAGACTCATCTGTTCGGAGCTGACAAAATTCCAGGCACCCAATATCGCCTATGACCACCGTCTTTTTTTCTGCCTTGACGGTAAATGCCCGATCGAGACCGATTGGGGTGAGGTCACGCTTTATCCGGGGGATGTTTTTTTCATCCGATCAGGCATAACCTACCGATACCTGAACATCGAAGTCGAACGTCAACTGATCGCATACAATTTTGATTTTACACGCAATCACACCGACATCATCACCCCGTTCCCTCCCTGTTCCCCGGCGGAATTCCGCCCGGAGTTGATTCTGGAAAAGGAGGATGAGGAGTCCGAAAACAGTTTTTGTCATACTTTTCATGCGCACTTGCCGGAAGCCGAGCAGGAGGCTATGGAGATCGAGCAGGAATACCGCCACCATCGGTTGCTTTCAGATGAACGGATCTCCCTGCTTATGGCTGACCTGCTGGTCCGTATCTATCGGGTGGCACAACAGGAGAAAATGCCCCGTTCCTCCCTGATTTTTTCCAGAGTCACCTCCTATCTGCGGGAGCACTATATGGATCATTTCGACAATCAGACATTGGGGGAGATCTTCTCGTATCATCCGAACTATCTGAACAAACTGATACGGGAATATACCGGGCTTTCACTTCACCATTATCTCAATCGTTATCGCATCGACCGGGCAATGACACTGCTGCAAAGCACCGATCTGCCGGTGGCAGAGATCGGCAGACGTGTTGGGTTTGATGATCTTTCTCATTTTTCAAAGACATTTCAAAAGCTTACGGGATATGCCCCAAGTGCCTATCGTATGAAGATATGACCCGGTAATTCTGACCGGATATCCAGCACATTTCTGCAGAGTAACATTCCGTATTAAAAGACATTTGTATGTTGACTGAAACAGTCTGCCCGTCACGGACAGGATCGCCTCTTTTAATGCAGAACAATTTTGATGTCTGAAAAGAGCTCCCCCGCGGTTCGCTTTCAAAACAGAAAATGAACCGCGGGGGTTTTTACAGAGTATCATTGACGGTTCAGTTCTCTGTAAGATACTGTTTTGGAGTCATACCGGTACATTTGCGAAAAACTCTTGAAAAATAATTCGCATCCGGATATCCGGCTGCCTGCGCTGCCTGTGATATATTGTACTCCCCGGAAAGCAACAGATCCTTTGCAAACAGAATACGCTTTTCGGTTCGGTACTCAACCGGAGAACATCCGAAAGCCCTCTCAAATGCCCTGCGGAACCCGACCTCGCTCATATGGCATAATTCCGCCAATTCACTGATCGTTTCACGTGAGCAGCAGTCCTCCAGGATCTCCACCGCGGCGGAAATGCGGTCATAGTCATTCACTCTGCGATGTCTCCTGCCGGCATCCGAAAAATAGCGGTAGAGGATCTCATACAGAATTGATTTGGAAAGCACGTTAAATCCGTTCTTTTTATCCTGCCAGGCAGAAAGCAATTTTTCCAAAAGCGGCAGAAAAACGTGGGAATCCTCCGCCTGTGTACGGTATACAAGCCTCCCCTCCAGTATCTCCGACACTACCGAAGGCTCTACGGCAACAGTACCCGGTTCCTCTCTGCGCAAATTAAAATTTACCGTATAATGTACAAACGGCTCCCCGCCGCCGCAACTGACCACATATGTACTTCCGGCAGGCAGAAAAACTGCTTCCCCGGGATTCAGAACGTAACCTTGATCTTTGAATTGAAAGCTTCCCTGCCCGGAGACGCAGAAAGAAAAACCGTCAAAGCATCTTCCTGACCTGTATTCGTTCCATCGAAACCGAGGGACAAAACGGTTCTTGTGAACCAAAAGGATCCTGGAAATCGAAAAATCAAAATCCGACATCGGAAAAGCGGATACCATTGCAACACCTCAAATAACAATTATTGATTCGACATTATCGATTTTACCAATATGCAACCGGTTTGTCAATAAAATAAATCAAAAAAGCACACTCACAAGAATAAAATGATCGTTTTGTGCTATTATGGCGGATTCCTCCATGTATTTTTTCCTTAATATCCTATATAATGTAATTCATCCGGGAAGCGCAGAAATCCGGGAAGAAAGGAAAAAATATGTTACATACAAGAAAAGCGAGAATCGGCATCATCGGTATGGGGCACTTTATCTACTGGCCGCAATTCGACGGCTTATTGGATGAGTTGAAGCAAAAGCAGGAGGGACTTAAGGGCTATTTTTCAGACAGGTCTGAACTGATCGATCTGGGTTATGCGGATGAGATCGACAGTGCCATGCTCTGCATGAAAAAGGCACAGGCGGCGGATCTGGATGCGCTGTTTATCGTCATGAGTACCTATACCACATCTCAGACAGTATTTCCTTTTGCCAAGTATCTCCCCATTCCCCAGGTTCTGGTGGCGCTGCAGCCCCTGCGTCATCTGGATTACAGCAAGACCACAACTTATATGCAACTCGTCAACGATGACATTTGTTCCATGCCCGAGTTTTCGGGAGTCTATGCACGCCTCGGCGCGCCAAAGCCGTTTTTTATCGTAGAAAACGCGGAAAACCGTGAAGCCATATCCAAGCGTATTTGGGAACTGGAATCCGCTATTTGTGCAAAGGCGGCATTCAAATATGCCAAATTCGGTTATCTGGGCCATACATATGACGGAATGTACGACATGAATACCGATCCCACCGCCTTTTCCGCCACCTTCGGCGCTCATGTAAAAATGCTGGAAATGTGTGAATTGGCGGAATATATTCACGGTGCGACCGACGCCGAAATTAGTGAGCGCGTGGAGCTGATCAAGTCCTTTTTCCGCATAAGCGAACCTTCCAACGATCCCCTCACCGATTATGTTTCGGATCCGGATCTGGAGTTTTCCGCGCGTTGCTCCGTAGGTCTGGATCGTCTGATAGAAAACAACGGACTTACGGCTCTGGCATATTTCTATAAAGGAGAGCACGGAAACGATTATGAAAAGATCGCCTCAAATCTGATCATAGGAAACACGCTCCTCACGAGCAGGAACATTCCTCTGGCAGGAGAAGCAGATCTGAAGACCGCCGCCGCAATGCTGATCATGAACCGGATCGGAGGTGGCGGTACCTTCGCCGAGCTGCACCCGTTCGATGTGGATGACGACATTGTTCTCATCGGTCACGACGGTCCACACAATATAAATGTCAGCGATGAACGTCCGGTATTGCGTAAGCTGAAAAAATTCCACGGAAAACCCGGTGCCGGACTTTCAGTGGAATTCAAATTAAAAACCGGCCCCGTCTCGCTTCTTTCCTGTTCAATAGGAAAAGACCGTAATTTCCGTCTGATCGGTGCCACGGGAGAATCACGTCCGGGCGCCATTCCGGCGACGGGAAACACCAACACCAAGTGTCGTTTTTCAGTACCTGCCAATGAATTTGTGGAACGCTGGTGTGAATGTGAACCGACGCACCATCTTGCACTCGGTACGGGAGAACATTTGCGGGAGATCGAACTGTTTGCCCGAATGATGGGAATCGACTACCGCAATGCTCTTGATTCATAAGGAGGCTAAATATGTTTTATCCGGGATTTGATATTCAGATCCACCACAATTCAATGCAGTTCACCTACGGGGATGACGTATTCGGACCTTCACCTGAGCTTCGATCTCTCGATGCCATAAGGGCTTCCCTTGCGGACCCCGCCTGCGAAGGACCGGATACGGTTTACAGCATTGTGATGGATATAGGAAAAAAAGAGGATATATCCGACCTGAACGACAGACACTTGCTTTACGGGGCGGTAACCTACGCTAAGGGCACACTCGATCGGGAACCGATACGCTCTCAGGGACATATTCATGCGGTGTCGGCATCCTGCAACAGCTCCACCTGTGAGGTATATGAAATCTGGGAGGGTGAAGCCTGCATATATATGCAGGAAAGCGGCTCGGATAACGCCGGAAGATGCTTTGCGGTTTACGGGCAAAGCGGTGACGTGATCATAGTTCCCCCCGGATGGGTCCATGCGACCATCAACGCAGATCCGGAGTGTGAAATGTCCTTCGGAGCTTGGTGCATCAGGGATTTCGGGTTTGATTATTCGGATGTCCGCCGTCATCACGGTATTGCATTTTTCCCGTTTGCAGAAAACGGAAAACTGATCTGGGAACGAAATACGAGCTATTCTTCGGGTACACTTATCGAAAAAAAAGCCCGGACCTATGAAGATTTCGGACTCCGCTCCGGCATTTCTATTTACCGACAATACTCCGATAATCATTCGGCATTTGAGTTTGTCACAAATCCAAAAGCCTTTCAGAATTTATGGAACGGCTATGAGCCGTAAGGAGAAATAAAAATGAATTATGAGAAAAGACCGATCTGTAAAATATCGGCTGAATCTTCCGAGGTATCAAACGGATATGAGGAAATTCTCAATGTTCTGAAAAAACGCATTTCGGAGAAGGACGGAAAATGTGTTGTTGCGGTGGAGGTATATCCGGGGGTCCGTGATGAAGAACTGATCCCGCAATTACAAAGACTCAACCCGTCAGAATGGATCAACATGGAGGATTGCCTTTTATCCGAAGCAGAATACGCGGAAAAGATCCGTCCCTTTCTGACAGATGACCGCGTTTTCGGCCGTATGTATTTCGGTACTATTCAGGATTTTCAGGTTCCCGTGAAAGTTGAACACTTAAAAAAGCGTCTCGAAGCATCCGACGGATTGACGGTCGTCTACGGCTTCGGTGCCTCATGCCTCGGAAACGCGGATCTGGTGATCTATGCAGATATGACCAGATGGGAAATACAGCTGCGTTTCAGAAAAGGCGCATCAAACTTTCATTCTCACAACAAAACGGAAGATATTCTGAAAAAATACAAACAAGGATATTTCCTGGAATGGAGAATGGCAGACAAGATCAAGCGCCTTATGAATGAGCGGTTGGATTATTATCTGGACACCGTGAGGAAAAACGCCCCGGTGATGATAACAGGTTCTCTATACAGAAAGTGTCTTTCCGAAATCAGTCACCGACCCTTCCGTACGGTGCCGTATTTTGACCCCGGTGTTTGGGGAGGACAGTGGATGAAAAAGGTTTGCGGATTGGATCCTTCCGCAAAAAACTTTGCCTGGTCCTTCGACGGTGTACCTGAGGAAAACAGCATTTTATTTGACGTTTCGGGAAAAACAGTTGAAATTCCTGCAATGAATCTGGTTCTTTACCAACCGAAGGCACTTTTGGGAGAGCAGGTATATGCACGCTTCGGCGCCGAATTTCCCATTCGCTTTGACTTTCTGGATACCATTGACGGGCAAAATCTCAGTTTGCAGGTTCATCCCACAACGGATTATATACATAATCAATTCGGCATGAATTACACGCAGGACGAAAGCTATTACATTCTGGACGCCAATGAAAAGGGTTGTGTTTATCTTGGAATCCGGGATGAAACCGATCCGGATGAGATGATAGATGCGCTCAAAGAAGCGCAGAAAGGGGTTGTCCCGTTTGACGCCGAAAAATACGTGAACAGATTTCCCGCCAAAAAGCATGACCACTTTCTGATCCCGGCGGGAACGGTCCACTGTTCCGGAAGCGGTTGTATGGTGCTGGAAATCAGCGCGACCCCGTATATCTTCACCATGAAGCTGTGGGACTGGGGACGTCTGGGTCTTGACGGACTTCCGAGGCCTATCCACATCGAACACGGTGAAAAGGTAATTCAGTGGGATCGGCGTACCGAGTGGGTAAAAAGCAATCTGATAAACAGGATACGCACCGTAGACAGTTCTCACGGTTATACCGAGGAACATACCGGATTGCATGAATTGGAATTCATTGAGACCCGCCGTGTAAAGATAACAGAAGAATATGAAATGAATACGGATGACAACGTCAATATGCTTAATCTTGTAGAGGGATGCTCCGCTGTCGTTGAGAGTCCCGAAGGGGCATTTGAACCCTTTGAGGTACATTATGCCGAAACCTTCATTCTTCCCGCTTCACTCGGGAGAGTAATGATCCGTCCGAAGAACTGCGAATGTGTGTATGTGATCCGGGCTTTCGTAAGAAAGCCGGAATAAAGGAGAACTGAAAATGGAAATACGAGACAGTATCACAAAAGTTAATTTACTGACAGGTCATTTATCCGGAGAGCAAATCACTGTTACAGACAAAACACTGGGATCGATGAGGACAATTTTTGAGGATCAGACGGCGGCTTCAAAGATGGACCACGACACCGTGATCTGCCACATTGAGAGCCGGGTTGCCGTGCCGGACGGGACGGAGGGCGGATTGTTTTTTGCCACGAGTTTCCTTATGCCCGGAAAAGTGGGAAATGAATTTTTTATGACCAAAGGTCATTTTCATGAAAAACGCGAAGCGGCGGAGTATTACTGGGGAATTTCCGGAAAAGGATTGCTTCTGCTCATGGATGAGACCGGCACTTGTTCCGCCGAAAAGGTGGAAAAAGGCACATTGCACTATATCGGCGGAAATATTGCTCACCGATTGATAAATACAGGGTCGGAAGTATTGGCAGTCGGTGCATGCTGGCCATCGGATGCAGGTCATAATTACGAAGAAATAACGGAAAAAGGATTTTCGGTGCGTGTCTTTGAGCGGAACGGAGAAATTTACATAAAGACGGTCCGAACCTGAGAGGACAGAAATATGACAACGATCTCCATTGATCTTGGCGGAACAACGATCAAAACGGGTATAGTTACCGACGGGAGGGTTGCGGAGACGGCAACACTTACCTCAAATTCGTCCGACGGTCTGCACGCAAGTCTTGCCGAAATTGAACGAATTTGCCGGAGTTGGACCTCAAGATATGAAATAAGTTCAATCGGGATATCTTTTCCCGGATTGGTTGATCCCCACCGAAAATGCGTAATTGCGCACAGTGCCAAATATGCCGATGCCATGGCGTTTGATTTTCAGGCATGGTCCAAAGAAAAATTCGGGCTCCCGATCATACTGGAAAATGACGCCGTTGCGGCTGCCGTAGGTGAAAACACCTTCGGATGCGCCCGGGGGTCCGAAAATATGGTATTGCTTATCCTCGGGACCGGGATCGGAACCGCCGCCATTATGAACGGTCAACCGGTTCGCGGAAAACATTATCAGGCAGGTTGCTTTTTCGGTCACATTCCAATGAATATCAACGGCAGAAAATGCCGGGCGTGCGGTGGATTCGGTTGTGCCGAATCTGAGGCAAGCACATGGGCGCTCAGGGAGATCATCTCCGACACGGCTTGTAAAGATGATCCCATACTTGATGAAACACATATGGACTTCCGCAAGCTGAAGGATTATTACGACCGGGGCGATCACGCTGCCCACTCTGCATTCAATAATTGTCTTTATTACTGGTCAAACTGCCTTACGGCACTTATTTATGCCTATGACCCGGACACAGTGGTACTCAGCGGCGGAGTTGTCGGTTGGGGAGAGTCCCTTACCCAACAGTTATTCTCCCTCGTCCGTTCCAAATTGCGCACCCCTTTCCGCGACATCCGTTATCTGATTGCAGAAAGGCCACAGGAATCGGTATTGCTCGGACTGTATGCCCTTTCGACACAGGCTTCGAAAAAAATCAATACATAAATACAGGAGAAAAATTATGCCAAAGAAATACTATCGTTTTTTATATCAACCTTGCAGACCGCTCGGCAAAGACGGTCGCTGTGCCACCGCTTCCCCTGAACACATTGCACTCTCCAGACGTGCTGCCGGAGAAGGAATGGTGCTGTTGGAGAACCGTAACCGCGCATTGCCTCTGAATCACGGAGAGAAGATCGCCCTGTTCGGAAAAGGCTCTGTAGATTATATCAAGGGAGGAGGAGGAAGCGGAGATGTTTATACACCCTATGTCCGTAACATTGCAGACGGAATGACGGAAAAAGAATCAGAGGGAAAAGTGGAAATCTTCAAGCCGCTGTGTGATTTCTATCGGGAGCATGTAAAAAAACAAAGAGCATGGATAGAAGCGGAGTCACCCTTTGAATATAACTTCGTCAATGTTTCCATCCCACGGGAAAATGCAGTCGCACGAGATCACGAACGGGCAAAACTGAATTTCAAATATCAGGTCAGCGAACCGGAGATTCCGGATGAGCTGTTTGACAGTGCAAAAGCCTTCGCCCGGACCGCCGTCATCACCATCAGCAGGTTTTCCAGTGAAGGATGGGATCGCAGCAGCAGGCGCGATCTGCCGGATTTCTATCTTACGGAGGTTGAGCAAAATCTGGTCAACCGTGTTGCCGATGCTTTTGAAAAGGTAATAATAGTGCTCAATATCGGAGGAATGATCGACTCCGAATGGTTTATTCACAATCCCAAGATTTCGGCAGTGTTGCTTGCTTGGCAAGGCGGCATGGAAGGCGCCTCGGCAGTTGCTGATATTCTGGTCGGAGATGTCAATCCCTCCGGAAAACTGACCGATACTTTTGCCCGTACTTTTGAGGACTATCCTTCCTCTGCCACATTCAACGAATCCTATGAATACATTGACTATCTTGAAGATATCTATGTGGGATACCGATACTTTGAAACCATTCCCGGTGCCGCCGAAAAAGTCAGTTACCCCTTCGGGCACGGACTCTCCTATACAACATTTGATATTTCCGGCATATCCGCCCATGATGACGGAACCTATATCACTGTTGCCGCAAGTGTGACCAACACCGGTGACACCGACGGAAAAGAAGTGGTTCAGGTGTATTACAGTGCTCCTCAGGGAGTCCTCGGAAAGCCGGCAAAAGAACTGGCGGCATTCCACAAAACTGCCCTGCTGAAACCCGGACAAACCGAAACCTTTGCCATGCGGTTCAGAATTTCTGATATGGCAAGTTACGATGATCTGGGAAAGCTGCAAAAATCCGCCTATGTTCTGGAGCAGGGTGATTACTCCGTCTGGGTAGGAAATTCCGTACGTAATCTGAAAAAGACGGATTATATCTATTCGGTGCGTGAGCCGTTCAGGGTTACCGAACAATGCACAGAATACTGCAAACCGTGCGGGATCAAAAAGAGGATGCTCTCCGACGGTTCCTTTGAGGCTTTGGACACTACCCCACAGGATATCAAAATCCCGGAAGCAAAGCCAAACACCGCAAAAGCCCCCACTGAAACAGTACCCTTTGATCAGGTTGGAGAAAAAATCACGCTGGATGAATTCATGGCACAACTGACGGACGAAGAACTGATCTCACTGTTGGGCGGAAAAGGTGACATCGGTGTTGCCAATACCGGTTGCATGGCAGGTCTTAAAAAATACGGAATACCGTTTATTCCCACAGCTGACGGCCCTGCCGGAGTCCGTTTGTTCCGGGATTGCGGAATCCCCACCACAGCCTGGCCTTGTGCCACATTGGTTGCCTGCACGTGGAATACGGAGCTTGCGGAAGAAATCGGGGCGGCAGGTGCAATAGAAGCGAGGGAAAACAACATCGGAGTATGGCTGACTCCTGCCGTTAATATTCACCGCAGTCCCCTTTGCGGAAGAAATTTCGAATACTATTCCGAAGATCCGCTCGTCACAGGAAAAATGGCAGCGGCATCGGTCAGGGGGATCCAATCTCAAAAGGTTGCCGCTTCCGTAAAAACCATTTGCTGCAACAACAAAGAAGTAAACCGCCTGTTCAGTGATTCCAGACTTTCCGAACGGGCATTGCGCGAAATCTATCTTAAAGGGGACGAAATATGCGTCCGTGAGGCACAACCCTGGACCGTGATGACAAGTTATAACAGGATGAACGGAATCTTCACATCAGAGAATTACGGTTTGCTGACCGGAATCATGCGCAACGAGTGGGGATATGAGGGAATGGTTACGACCGACTGGGGCAACTATTCCTCCCATGTCAAAGAGGTGAAAGCCGGAAATGATATCCGTATGTGGGCAGGTAATCCGGAAGAACTCCGAAAAGCATTGGCAGACGGAACACTTACCCGTGCCGATATGGAAGTCTGCGTCCGCCGTATTCTGCAAATGGTAATGAAGTTAGATTGATTATCCCTGAAAACTCAACACGACCATGAAAGCAAGGCATTACGCACATCGAAGAAAAAAATCTTATGGCAGTGCGTTTTGCAATAAATACAGATATTGTATAAAAAGCGGGGCTGCGGCAAACTTCTTGTTTTGCCGCAGCCCTATTACGTATTTGATTGCTTTGTGATTTACTTAAATCTATCCTGTGCTTTCTGCACCGATAATTGAATCCGTGTATCACTTATGTATTGAATATTTGATGGCAATACAATGGCGTGGATAAGCCTGACATTAAAACCGGATGGCAAAATCGTACGCTGATAATTACAATCGGATCGAATTTGCCGTTCCCGATATTCATCAATCGGCAAGCCGGAAAGAGGTTGCAGGGATGTCATCCGACACACATATCGCAAACGAGCGTAATTTTGTTCGTCGTGCGAGTGAAGTGCGAATGAACACTTTTACCGTAAATGCGGAATGACGCGCGACTTTAGGTCTGCAATTTGTTTTGGAAATATTCCGTTTCCGCTTGCGGAATGCGGCTGTCAAAGCCGCAAGGAATATTTCGGAACGGCGTAAATGACATTTTAATTTACCGCTAACTATGCACGCCGTTTCTTATTTGCCGATAAGCTTTAAAAGCGTTGTGTCTCCGAAAGCCTTTTTCCAATCCGAAGCAAATCCCGCGATCGACGTATCCGTCGTGGTATGTGACATCAGCTTACGCATAACGTCACCTCCGACGGTCGCGGCTCCGGCACCGGTAAGCGCAACCTCGAGTACCTCGCGTGCTGTCTTGAAGCTTGCCGCAAGTATCTCCGTACTGCAACCGGATGCATCGAATATCTGCTGTATCTCGGCAACGGTCTGAATACCGTTGTCACAGATATTTTCAAGCCTGCTGACATACGGTGCAACATATGCGGCACCGGCATTTGCCGCAACGAGTGCCTGACCTGCGCTGAGAACTGCGGTCACGGTTATACCGATCCCCATATTGCTCAGCGTCCTTGTCGCCTTGAGTCCTACATCGGTTGCCGGAATCTTTACAAATGTATTCTTTCCGAGCAGACCCACTATTGCCTGTGCCTCGGCAACAATATTTTCATAAGATGTCTCGGTGACCTGGACATGAAGCTCCTTATCTTCACCGATGATCGATCTGATCTGCTTAAGCAGCGCCACCACATCTCCGCCCTCGCGCGAGAGAATGGTGGGATTGGTTGTGACTCCGACAATCGGATAGTATTCATTAAAATACTTTATGTCGGCAATATTCGCCGTATCAAGTATCAGTTTCATATTCTTACCTTCTTATCTTTTCTGCTGAAGATCGTAATGAAGATCATATGCCTTTTCTTCATCGGTAAACTTGTGCAGTGTGTTTATCGTCTCGCCGCCGTTCCATTTTCTGTCGCCAACATCCTCGGTGGTACCCATAACGGTTATATTAAGCTGTCTGTGTCTTGCTCTGACCTGATCCCAGTCCACAAAGTAAATGTGCGCGAATTCCCCGCCGTCAAGCTCTCCGTCCTTTATGGTAAGCGTTTCGCTTCTGCCGAAGAACACGGAACGCAGATGTCCGTCCGTATTCATGCTTGTGAAATCTCCCGGCTCGTTGACATATCTTCCGAACTGTGCATGTATCGGTCCGGGATGACGGTACTGATGCTCCTCCTTGAAATCGGGTACGAGCTTTCTCATAATATCAAGAAGGTCATGCTGCAGATATTCAAGATCAAAACTGTCTATATCGTGAGAGCATTCCTGCACCATAACGGAACAGGTCGTATGATGGGATGCAACACAGCAGGTTCCGTTTTTGATTCCGGATGCCGCGACTATCTCTCTGACCTCCTTTGAAACATCGTGAAAAGTGGGTATCCAACCTCTTGACTGAAGCTCAAGCTCCTTCTGAAAAACCTTGAATTCCATACTATCCTCCTGAAAATCTGATCTTTATTGTTTGTTATTTAACCGCTTTCCCACGGCACCGCCCGGGTGTATAACGGCAAATTTTTCATTTTTGAAGCCGGTATATTCAATAACGGCAGTCTGGAGCGCGTCAAATATCGCCGAGGTAACTGCAAAGCTGGTGGTTCCCTGACAATTATATCTGTCGCATTCCCTGGTAATCTTCATCAGCAACACCACGTCGGCTTTTTTTGCGAGAGCGGAATCCGCTTTCTCGGTGATAACGATAATGCTCACGCCCTTGGATCGGCATATATCTGCAATAGGCAGAAGCTCATCGGTATTTCCGCCGCGGGAGACAAGCACCATAACGTCTCCGTTCTGCATGAAGCCGAGCGCACCGTGAACCGCCTCCGACGGAGAAATGAATCTTGCAGGGCGTTCTATACAGCACATAAGGTGTGCAAAGTGACGGCAGGCGATTCCCGAATGCCCGCAGCCCGAGCTTCCTATCCTCTCCGCGCGCGCCAAAAGCTCAACCGCCTCTCCGAATTTTTCCGTATCGAGCGCCTGTGCGGTCGCCGTAAGCGAATCGCTTTCGGTTCTGAACGCATTCAGAGCAGCCTGTATAATTTCCTCTTTCATATTAATCTCCATGCCGCCGCAGGCGGCTCAAATAAATATTGAAATTGCTCGTATTTGCAGTGCAAATCAAAATGGGTTGGGTCCCATTTTGAAAGCAATTTAGGCGTGAAAAAGGTGTACTTCAGTTAAAGACCGGCAAAACTTTCACGCTATACTCCTTATTTACGGCAAGCGGCGTTTGACTCGCCCGGTTTTTTTCTCTTTTGCAACAGCATTGCCGCACCCGTAATAATCACCGATACCGTGATCGCTCCGACCGTTTTGATATCTGAACGGCAGCCCTTCTTCTTTTCAGGCGCCTCCGTCTGTGTTTCATCGGTATCCGGATCAGTCTGCGTGTCCTCGGAGGTACTTTCGGAAGGATCGGTTTCCTCGATTCTTCCCTCTCCGACCTCAAGGACCGTTCTTTCACCCGAGAGCGTTATTGTGCACATACCGTCATCGCCGATCTCAAGGTTCTCGGCGCCGAAAGGCAGATAAAGAGTGACGGCGGTTCCGGGAGCGCCGATAAGCACGCTCTCACCCGAGTCAAAATAAATCGTTGCCGACACAGGCGCGGACGCCTCAATAAGTGTTTTGCCGTTATAGGTCAGGGATGTCGCGTCGGTCGCGGAATATCCCGAAAACGCATTGTTTCTGATTCCGAACAGTGACGCAGACGTTCCGTTGCTTACAAGTCCTCCTCCGGAAACCCCGGTACCCTTTGAAATGAGTACAATATCCGAATAATTATCGCCGTATGCGGTTCTTACACCGTTTTGCGAGCTGTCGGAATAGGACTCCGAAACCTTGACCGCATTATTTACACTGTCCTTGGTCACGGATGTGCCGACGGAAGAGATTACTGCGCAGAAGGAGCCGTTTGAGGACTTTACGTTATCGGTCGCCGAGATCAGAGAGCCTTCGCCGTTCCACGGCGCGTAAGTCACGTCAAGGTTGCGGTCGAACGATACCGCCAATGCCCCGCTCTTTCCCGAAAGGACAAATCTGTCGGTATTCAGCGTGCTGTTTGACGACAGATATCCGAGAGAGCCGTCGCTCCTGAGCGTTCTGATGCTCACGATATTTTCGGCATTGAGCACCCATGAATACGTGTGCTCTCCGCTCGCGGTAATATCATCGGATATGACATAATAGGACGCGCCGCTGTGATTTACCATCAGGAATCCGCGGTCAAATTCGGTCGGGTTTGCGTATGCCCCGGTGACCTCCCCGGCAAGATATGAAAACGACGCGCTGTCCATAAGTGCAGTGAGCTTTCCGCCGCCCTTATAATCCTGCGACTTTCCGTCTATCAGCACGGTACTGTGACCGTAAGAGAGCGTGTAGTCGCTTCCGTATCCGGCACCGTAATCCTGATAACCGGGATCCCCGAGAAGCCACGAGCCGCCGAATGAAAGCACAAAGCTGTTCTGATCGTAGTGGCTGTGCCCCTGTGAGGAATTGTTTGAGACGCACACCATAAGCATATCATCGGCGCCCCAGCCTGTTCTGAGAACGCCCCAGCCGATATTCGGAATTACACCGTTTGAAAGATTCTTACCGGTTCTCTCCGAATACTCCGCGGGGGACTCAACCGTCAGATCATCTCTGTAATAAACAAGTCTTTCAAAATCCGTGACATCAAATTCTCTTGTGTTGATGTACCACCCGGCAAGCCCGTTGTCACCGACCGAACCGAGAGTACAGAGCGTTATATAAAAGTAAGCATCGTTGTAGACATCAGAGATCGGCGGTCCGCTTCCTTCGGCGTTCTCCGATGACATCACAGCCCACAACAGAGCTACACTTGCGTAATCATGTGTTATAAGCTCGGATCTTCCCGTAACACGGTTCACCGAGTCAAGCGCGGAGAAAATCAGATCCATCGAATACGATGTGTAGCTGAGTCCCTCCTGACTTTCCGAAGAGAGTCTTTCATCGAGGTACCATTTTATGTATGCGTAAGCTCTCGAAAGATATGTCCTTGCGTCCTCATCCTCACCGAGCATCAGACAGCTTCCGACGGCAAGTGCCGACGCCTTGTTGACATAGTAGTTGTGGTCGGTAAAAGCCGAGAGATCCGCGTACAGCTTTGAGAGTCCCTTTTCCTTAAGGGCGGCAAGGGCGGTGGATCTTTGCGCACTGCTCATACGGTCATAGCACATATCGTACACCGCGGATACTCCGTTGACAAAATATCCCGTTTCAAGAGACGTACGATTGATTGTCGGATATTCCGTCCATGTGCTAAAAGAGCAAAGAGACATCATCAGCTCTATGGCGCGGTCGGCATAAGCCGTATTGCCCGTCAGAGAATACGCAAGAGAGAGCGTTCTCATCATGTTTTTCATTTCGTTCCCCATCTCCTGCCAGTACGGATAATTGGAATTACCGTACCCGCCGGGAACGTCGGTAAAGTGCTGTTCAACGAAAGGGATCGAGTATGTTTTCTTCGTCGAACCGTAGTAAGTCATCGAAAAGGATGATTTTGTAAGCAGTGCATCCGCCTCTTTGATCAGTGACGAATACACCGGCGAGCCGACAAAGCCGCAGACGTTTTCACTGCTGTCCGCTGTCAGGCTCTTGAGGGATTCCAACTCTGCGGAATTGAAATAAAGCCGAGGATAGGAGGTATTCAGAATCTCAAAATCAATAAGCTCGGTATCCGAAGTACCGGTGTCCTCCGTGATCCTTATGTTGTCGAAATACATT